>CALXFJ010000010.1 GCA_944387565.1 uncultured Clostridia bacterium
GGGATTTTTTATCAACGTAATCTTGATAAGTTTTTTTTGTTTCTAAAGGATTCATAAAATTACCTCCTTAACTATTTTTACGATTAACATCAATTGTGAAGCTAATATCCAAATCAACAAAATATTCAGAAATTTTATCACCATCAATAGTTGCTCTTTGTTCTAATATTTTTACTTCTGATAAATAATCAATACTTTTAGATGCTTCTGCAATTGCTTTAACAATAGCATCTTTCCAAGAAACACTAGAATTACCTGTAATTATTAAATGTTTTTTTATATCCATAACAAACCTCCAATAAGAACTTTTAAAAATATCTTTTCCTGAAACTAGAAAAAATATACAAAAATAGTAGAAAATAAAATAAAAAAATTATATAATAAAAAAATCTAAAAGTAAAAAATGTTAACAATAGGAGGAAAAATTGTGGATAAAGCAAGGGAGATAGCATTAAAGGTTTTGTATAAAATAGATAAAGAAAATGCATATTCAAATATAATTTTAAATGATAAAATTAATAAAAATAGAAAAGATATAAATAATAAAGATATAGGTTTGATTTCTGAAATTGTTTATGGTGTTACAACTTGGAAATTAACTTTAGATGAAATAATAAAGAAATATTCTAAAATACGTCTTAAGAAAATTTCTCCATGGATTTTAAATATACTTAGAATGTCAATATACCAGATTATATTTTTAGACAAAATACCAAAATCAGCTGCTGTAAATGAAGGTGTTAATTTAGCTAAAAAATATGGAGGAAGAAGTACAGGATTTACAAATGCGATTTTAAGAAAAGTGAATAAGGAAGATTATGATGAAATTTTAAAAAATGAAAATAAGGATAATTTGGAAAGTGTTTCAAAAGCCTATTCTATGCCTATGTGGATTATTGAAGAACTGAAAAAAGAAAATTTAAAAAATGAAGAGATAGAAGAAATTTGTAAAAATTCTAATATAAGACCTAAAATTACAATAAGAGTAAATACTTTGAAAACAAATATTAAAGAATTAAAAGAAAGATTAGTAAGTAAAGGGATTGAAGTAGAAGAAGGAATTTTAAAAGATTTTCTTATATTAAATAAAGTAGGAAATATTGAGAAATTAGAAGAATTTCAAAAGGGATTATTTACTATCCAAGATGAAGTTGCAGGTCTTGCTGCATTAACATTGGAACCAAAGCAAGATGAAATTGTTTTAGATGCATGCAGTAGTCCAGGAGGAAAAACTACATATTTAGCACAAATTATGAATAATAAAGGAAAAATAATTGCATGGGATATACATGAAAGTAGAACAAAGTTGGTAGATGCAACTGCTAAAAGACTTGGAATAAATATAATAGAAACTAATACTAAGGATGCAACTGTTTATGAGGAATGTTATAAAGAAAAATTTGATAAAATTCTTCTAGATGTGCCATGCTTAGGTTTGGGAGTTTTAAAAAGAAAACCTGATATAAAATGGCAAAGAAAAAAAGATGATATTGAAGAAATAACAAATATACAATATAAGATATTAGAAACATGCTCAAAGTATTTGAAAGAAGGAGGAAAATTAGTATATTCAACTTGTAGTATATTCAAAAATGAAAATGAGGATATTATATATAAATTTTTAAAATCTAATAATGATTTTAAAATAGAAAAGATAGATAAAGTTTTACTAAAAAACGAGAAAGAAAAAGATGAAAAATTCTTTGAAAAATATTTGAAAAATAATGAAATTTTACAGGTGTATCAGAATGAAGAAACAGACGGATTTTTTATTTGTAAATTAGCTAAAATACCCAGAAAATGACATTATTACAAATTGATTACATTTGTATTACGGTTATGTTAAAGATATTGACTTTTCAATAAATAAATATAAAATATAAGTATATTCGAGATTTTATGCCAAGAAAAATATAGAAGATTGTAAAATATATTCAAGTATTAAATAAAATTAATTGCAAAAAATAAAATATATCAAGAAAAAAGGAGAAAAAAATGTCAAACTGTCTAGGACTATATATCGATGAACATTTAATTAAATATGCAAAAGTATCAAAAGATCATGACAACATAAAAGTTGATTCATTTGGAATTAAGTTTTATGATAAAATTGGTGATGCTATTTCACAAGTTATTGAAGAAACTTATAGCCAAAAAACACCAATTAGTGTTAATTTATCTGAAGAGATGTACAATTATTTTGACATGTTTTCTTTACTTACAAAAAATGATTTACACAAGGCAATAAAAACAGAGTTTGAGTCTTATTGTACAGATAAGGGATATAATCCAAATGTTTTTGAAACAAGATATGCAGTTGTAGATAGTCAATTAGATAAAGATAAAATAAAAATAATTCACATTGCAGAAAACAAAATTGAATTAAATAAAAGAATTCAAGAAGTTGATGGATATCATTTAGTAAATATATCTCCTATTTCAATGTCAATACCAAATTTATTACAAATTAGAAAAGATGAAAATTGCATTATAGTTAATATGGAAGACCAAACAGTCATAACAACAATTATGGGAAGCAAAATTTTTAATGTAGATATATTAGAAGAAGGAAGTAGAGATATATTAGCTAAAATTAATTTAAAAGAGAATTCTTATTCAAAATCTTATGAAATTTGTAAAAATACAACTATTTATACATCTGAAGGTAGAGAATTACAAGTGCCTGATACTGGATATTTAGATGATATAATGCCTACTTTATATAATATAGTAGGACAAGTAAAGAAGATAATAAATTCTACTACAGATAAAATAGAAAAAGTTTATATTACAGGTACAGCAGCTTTGATAAATAATGTGGATTTGTATTTCCAAGAGTATTTACCAGAAACTGAATGTGAAATCTTAAAACCTTATTTTATAAATCAAACAGGAGATATTAGCATAAAAGATTATATTGAAGTTAATTCAGCAATATCAATGGCTTTAATGGGATTAGGCGAAGGTGTTACTGGAATGAACTTTAAGAAAAAGACTTTAGCAGATCAAATTCCAAATTGGTTAAAAATTGAAGTGAATCCTGATAAGACAAAAAAAGAACAGAAAAATTTAGGTGGATTCTTTACTTGGGATTTAGGACAAAAGTTAGATAATACTGAAAAAGGTTTAATTAGAGTTGCAGTTGCTTTATTCTTATTAGTAGTGATTTATAGCGGATTTTCAGGATTATTAAATTATCAAATGAATGAAAAAGAAAAAGAAGCTAATGATTCTATAGCACAAACTAATAGTCAAATCCAATTAGCAAATAGTGATAATGAAAAAATTAAATCAAAGACTAATGAATATACAACTATGATTAAAAATCTACAAGATGCAAATGATAGAATAACAGATAGAAATAAAACAAGAAATGCTATTCCTAATTTGTTAAATCAAATAATGTCAGTTATACCAGAAAGTGTTCAATTAACATCAATTGAAAATGATACTGGAACACATATTGTTATAAATGCACAATCTAATAAGTATGAACAATTAGGATTCTTCGTAGCAAAATTAAAAAATGATGTTATTTTAAATAATGTAATTTCTACAGCAGGACAAAAAGATGGCGGAATTGTTACAATAAAAATAGAAGGAGACTTACTATGAAAAAATTATTAATTTTAATTTTAATTGCACTTTTATTAGCACTTTCTATTTTCATTGTTATGCAAGGTGTAGAGATAGGCAGCGTAAATATTCTTGGAATAAGAGGCATTCAAGATAAGAGCCAAGCATTAGATGAAAAAATCCAAGAAGCAGGTAAATTAGCAGAGAAAACTTATGCACAAGCAGTTAGCGATGTAAATGAAAATGCTAAAAAGTTAGAAGAGGAAAAGAAAAACTACGAAGATATGACAACTGTAAGTTCTGATAGTGATGTGCAAGCTGCAAATCAACTTGAAGAATATGAAATTGAAACATTATGGGTAAGATTGGGTAATCATGCAACTACTCAAGGAGTAGAAATGCAAATGGATGTATTACCAAGTAGTAGTGGAGCACAAGGAACTTATAATTTAAGATTCACAGCAACAGGAAGTTATATTTCAATTACAGATTTTATTTCAGCAATTGAAAATGATAGTACATTAGGATTTAAAATAGAACAATTTAAGATGGTTCCATCAGGTTCAACATTACAAGGTACATTTGTATGTAAAGATATAGCAATAAAAGAGGTTTCTTCAACAACACCAACAACAAGTAATTCTAATACAAACAATACAAATAGTACAAATAACACAACTAATACTAATGGAACTAATACAACTAACACAAGCAATACTTCAAATAGTTCAAGCAATGTTGTAAATGTTGCTGAATAGAAAGGAAGATAAAATGGCAAAATCAATTATAAAAGAAATTATTATTGTATTATTGCTATGTTTGGCTATAATGTTAGTATTAGGAATTTTACTATATGAATATGTTCCTATTACTAAGACTTTGCCAAATGAGGTGTCTTATACTACACCAGAGAATGTAAAACAAGAATTATTATCAAGTAGTGATGTAGATGATACTCAAGTAATTATGACTTATGAGGTTAATCAAGATGATTTGAATAATTATAGAAGAGTACAAGATTATGTACCAGGAAAGGCTAATCCTTTCTCATCTTATGAAACTACAGCTACAGACCCAACAGGTAATGGTTCTTCAACTGGAGGTAGTAGTTCAAATTCAAGTTCAAGTAATTCATCAAGCGGTAATACAAGTTCAAATACAACAACAGATGATAATAGTTCTAGTGGAGGACATTTCTTCCAAAATACTGGAACAAAATAAAATAGTTTTTAACGTTATATCTTAAAGATATAAGCCAAAATATATAAATTCTAAAGAAAAGGGGGGAAATAACCAATGACAAATAATAAAGGTATTACACTTATTGCTTTAGTTATTACTATCATTGTTCTATTAATCCTTGCAGGTGTTTCAATCGCAATGTTAACAGGACAAAATGGTATATTAACACAAGCAACTAATGCTTCAGGTAAAACATCAGTGGCAGAAGTTGTAGAAAGAGTTAATATGGAACTACAAGCACAATATGGAAATGCTTTAGCAGGACAGCCTTTCGATGCAAAAGCTACAATAGAAGGAAATATTGGTACAGTTGATGGATTTACAGTAACTGCAACTGTTGTACAAACTTCTGGTGAAACAAGAGGAAGTGTACAAATAGCAGTTACTGGGGATGATGCATCTAAATTAGACCCAGCGACAGGAAAGGTTGAATACGTATCAGACCAATGGAAACTTACACCAATTGATGTAAAAGCTGATGATTCAGAATAATATAATAGGAGGAATTTTTAATGTTAAAAACAAATAAAGGTATTACTTTAATAGCTTTAGTTATTACTATCATTGTTCTATTAATTTTAGCAGGTGTATCAATAGCAATGTTAACAGGACAAAATGGTATATTAACACAAGCAACAACTGCTTCAGAAAAAACAAGTCTAGCAGAAGTTAAAGAAAAAGCAGAGATGGCTGTATCAGCAGCTTATGCTGCACAATTAGCAGCTGACCCAACTGATGATAGTGCATTAACAGTAGATGAAGTATTTGCTCAATATAATACTGATAATGATCCTGATGCAACAAATAAAACAGCTACAGGATTTGATGTTGAAGGTTATACAGTTACATTAACGCAAAGTGATAAGGTATTTACTGTTTCAGTAGCTGAAAAAAATAGTTAAATAAATTTAATTAAAATATAAAGCCATACGCACACTATGTGTGTATGGCTAAATTAATAAAAGGGAGAAAAATGGAAACGTTTTTTTATATCATAATATTTATAATAGGAAGTTTATTTGGAAGTTTCTATACATTAGCAGTATATAGAATACCAAAAAGACAAGATATAACACATACACACTCATATTGTCCTAATTGTAACCATAAATTAGGTTTATTAGACTTGTTTCCGATATTTAGTTATATATTCTTAAGAGGAAGATGTAGATATTGTAAAGAAAAAATAAGACCAAGATATTTAATATTAGAAATATTATCAGGCAGTTTATTTTTAGTAATTGCATATTTTATGGGATTAAACCTAGAAAATTTAAGCTTTAGTAAAATAGCAAATTACTGTTTTATAGTATTATACTTAACATTTATAATACTAATAGCAGGAATAGATAAAGAAAATAGAAAAATAGATAAATATGTAAATGTCTATGGAGTAGCAATATCTATACTATATATGGTATATCTATGCATAGTAGAAAATGCTAATATATATAGATATGGTATATATTTAATTCTATACATACTAATATTAACATTTGATACAATAACATTAAAAAAATTCGCCAAAAGCACATATACAGATGGAGTATTATTAATGCTAGTAACAATGGCTATATTTACAGGAGAATTTATAACAATAACAACAATAATAACAACACTTGTAGCTATTGCACTATATATAATAATATGTAAAATAATTAACGAGATTAGTCGTAAAAAAACAGATGAAAAAGTATCAAGTGGAATTAGTATAGGATTTTGTCTTGTAGCATCAAATTTAATACTATTTATAGTATCACTAATTTATAACTACTATTATTTATAAAGGAGAATTATATGAATTTACGTAGTGAAAAAGGCTTTACAGGAATAGATATAGCAGTATCAGTTGTTATAATTTTTATATTTATTTCAATAATTGCATCATTAATATATGGTGTCAATAGTAAATCCAGAGAAATAGAATTAAAAACAGAAGCAACTTATATTGCAATAAATGAAATAGAGCAAATAAAAAATGATGGCTATGAAAAATATGGAACCTTAAGTAAAGCTGATGGAAACAATATTGTTTGTTCAAATCAGGAAGTAGAAGGAAAAGAAGGATATTACAAAACAATAGAAGTAATAGATTATACAGATTTAGAAGGGAATCAAGACAAGGAAAAAAATATAGTAAAAAAAGCAACAGTAAAAATCTCATATATGTTTAATGCTAAAGAACAATCAGTTGAAATATCAACAATACTTACAAAGGAGTAGAAAATGAAATCACAAAAAGGTATTACATTAATTTCACTAACTATATATGTAATTGTAATGGCAATAGTAATAGGAGTAATTGCTATAGTTACAGGTGTTTTCTTTAAAAGTTTACAGCAATCAAACTTTTATACAGACCCAATTGCAGAATATACAGCATTTAATAGTTATTTTTCAGAAGAAGTAAATCATTCAGGATTAAAAATATTAAATTGCGAAGATAATTATGTAGCATTTGATAATGGAATAGTATATACATTTTCAGAAGAAAACCAGGGAATATATAGAAATCAAGTGAAAATATGTAAAGACATAGAAGAATGTACCTTTAGCGAAACAATAAAAAATGGAAAACAAGTAGTAGAAGTAAGAATAAAAGCAGGTTCACAAGATAGAACAACAACATATACATTAAAATAATAGTAATTTTTAGTAATTAACAAATAATTAAGTTTTTATTTATTAAATATAGTATAATAAAAAAGAGACTACAAAAGAAAGGAAGAAAGTATATGGAAATGAGAAGAAGACAACCGATAGGTGTTGAATTAGTAAAAAGACAAATTGTAACAGAAAATGATATTGAAAGAGCTCTAGAATATCAAAGACAACACCCAAGCAAGAAAATAGGAGATATATTATATATCTTAGACGTATGCGACCCATATAAATTGATTGAAGCAATAGGTGATATCTTAGGAACAAAAGGAATTTTACTAACAAATAGAAATATGAAAGTAAGATTAACAGACTACATGTCATTAGATGTTGCAAAAAAATATAAGGCAATTCCTTTTGAAGTAAGTTCTGGAAAAGTAAAAGTATGTTTTGCAAATACTGTAAATGATAGGTCAATGGAAACAGTACGTTTGTTATTCTTAAATAAAGGTTTAGTAATGGAAAATTATATTACTTTTGAAAGTGATATAGAAAGAATACTAAAATCTTTAGAAGGAACAGCAACAGGAAATTTAGCAGAAGCAAAAAATGATACAATAACATCATTAGTTGACAGTATTATAAAAACAGGAATAGAAAGAAGAGCAAGTGATATTCATATAGAACCAATGCAAGATAAAGTAAGAGTAAGATATAGAATAGATGGTGAACTATTTACAGCAGCAAACATAGATAAATCAAAACAAAGCCAATTAATAGGAAGATTAAAAGCTATATCAAATATGCATCAAGAAAAACAAGAATCACAAGATGGTAGAATATTACTTTATGATGATTATAATATCCGTGTATCATCACAACCAAATGTATATGGAGAAAAATTCGTTTTAAGACTATTAAAGAAGAATTTAGATATAAGAAATATATTTGATTTAGGATTACCAGCAACAGAAGAGGAATTAAAGAAAAGCATTAATAAGAAAAATAGTATAACAATAATGGCAGCACCAACAGGTGAAGGAAAAACAACAAGTTTATATAGTATAATTGATTATTTAAACAGACCTGAAATAAATATAACAACAATTGAGGACCCGGTAGAAATAAGAATAGAGGGATTGAATCAAATAGAAATAGATACAAGAGTAACATTTGCAGATTCATTAAGAACAGTTTTAAGACAAGACCCTGATATAATTTTAGTTGGAGAAATTCGTGATAAAGAAACAGGAGAAATAGCAATTCAAGCAGGACAAACAGGTCACTATGTACTATCAACAATACACACAATAGATAGTTTAGAGGTTATAACAAGATTAAGGAAGATGGGACTTTCTGATTATGATATAGCAAGTACATTAGCAACAGTAATATCACAAAGACTAGTAAGAAAATTATGTCCAAAATGCAAAAGAGAAAGACCATTTGATAAAGAAGAAATAAAAATAATACAATCAATAGGTAAAAAATACGGAATAGAATATGATTTATCTGGAAAGACCTATGATGCAGTAGGATGTAAATATTGTAATAATACAGGATATTATGATAGGTTAGGTATTTTCGAAATACTAAATGTAACAGATGAAATAAAACAAGAGATAATGAATGGTAAATCTAGTATTGAAATAAGACAAGAAGCATTAAAACAAGGATATAAACCATTAGTAACAGATGGAATAAGAAAAATCATTCAAGGACATACAACACTAGATGAACTAAACAGAAAATTATTAATTTATTAATATTCTAAAGAAGAGTCCTAAAAAATAAAAGGAGGTTAACTATGAATTTAGATAAAATATTAGATGAAGCTATTCGTTTAGATGCTTCTGATGTACACTTAATATGTGATAATAAACCAATGTTAAGAATTGCAAGAGATTTAGTACCAGTAGAAGGAAGCAAAATATTAAAACCAGAAGATATGTTTGAAATGTATGATTATTTAGTAAAAGGTAATGTTGATAAAGATGAAGTATTTAATACAACAAGAAAGCTAGATATGTCATATGAATACAAAGATATACGTTTAAGGGTAAATATATCATTATCAGATGAAGTGCCACTTTGTACATTAAGACTTATAAAAAATGAATTACCATCATATGAGTCTTTAGGAGTACCAGATATAGTAAGAAGAATGACATACCAACCACAAGGATTAATATTAGTTACTGGTAAAACAAACTCTGGTAAAACAACAACATTAAATGCATTAATAAATTATATAAATGAAAATCAAAATAAAAAAATTCTAACATTAGAGAACCCAGTAGAATATAAACACCATTCAAAAAGGTCATTAATAGTACAAAAAGAAGTTGGAAAAGGAAGAGATATATTAACATTTAGTGACGGTGTTAAAAACTCACTAAGAGAAGACTGCGATATATTAGTAATAGGAGAGATTCGTGATAAAGTAACAATGGAAGCAGCAATAGAGATGGCAGAATCAGGACACTTAGTAATAGGAACACTTCATACAAAATCATGTGCAGAAACAATAGACAGAATGATAAATTTCTATGAAGTAAGAGACCAAGCAAGTATAAAATATTTGTTATCAGCATTATTAAAATTAGTAGTATCACAAAGATTATTAAAAGGAACAGATGGAAAACTTGTATTAGTTCCAGAAGTTATGGTTGTTGATAATATAGTTGCAGGTATAATACGTAAAGAAAAATTAAGTGTTTCTGAAATAGAAGATGCAATTCAAAGTAATTTAGAAAAAGGAAGTATAGGTTTAATAAACTCTTTAGCAGAACTATTTGTAGATGACAGAATAACATTAGAACAAGCAAAATCACAAATAGAAGAAAAGAACTTAGAGACATTAAACAGAACAATTATGCAATTAAAGATTAAAAAAGGAAAATAAAGTTTTTTAGGAGGTATAAATTAAATGCCAACATATATGTATAAGGCTATGACTAAGACAGGTGTTGTTGTTAGAAATAGAGTAGAAGCAGCAAGTAAGCAAAATCTTATAAGAAGTCTAAAAAATAATAATTTACTACCAATATCAATTGAACAAATGGCATATAGAACTAATAAAGGTGTAAAAAAGCAGAAAAAAAATATAACTGATATTCAAGAAATTATGAAAAATGTAAATACAACACAATTAAATACAGGGAAGAAAAAGACATTATCAACCAAAGAAAAAATAAATTTATATTTTGCGAAAACTGAAAAAATAACACAAAGAGATTTGGTTGTATTTACACAAAACTTTTATCTATTAAAAAAGGCAAACTTTAATAATATACATGCTTTAAATACAATAATAGAAAGTACTGAAAATATATCATTTAGAGGTATTCTAGAAGATATACTAGCAGGAGTGGAAGCTGGAGAAAATATGTATACTACAATGGAATATTATTCAAATGTATTTCCATACATTTATATTAATATGATAAAAGTTGGAGAATTATCAGGTTCACTTACAAATTCACTAGAACAAGCTGTTAAATATCTAGATGATACAGAAAGTTTAAACAAAAAATTAAGGTCTATATTAATACCAAATATTGTTCAATTTGTATTATTAATTGTAATGTTAGTAGTAGGAACGTTATTTGCAATACCAGCAATTCAAAATGTATTCGATGAAGTAGGAACTGAAGAAGAATTACCAGCAATAACACTATGGTTTGCAGATTTTGTAGATAAGGCGATACAATATTGGTATATACCTACTTTAATTGTTATAGTTATTGCAGCAGCAATAATCTTTTATATAAACACACCAAAAGGAAAATATAATTTCCACTATTTCAAATATAAGATGCCAATATTTGGAGAGCTTATATTTGCATTAGATTTTTCTAGATTAATGAAGGCAATGTTATTAAATCTAGAAAATGGTATGAGAATACAAGAATCTATTGAAGTTAGTAAAAATGTTATAAAAAACTATGTTATGTTATCAATAATAGAAACATCTTTAAATAATATATTAATTGGACAATCATGGATTGAACCTTTTGAAAAATCAGGTTTAGCTAAACCAATGATTACAGAGATGTTAAAGATTGGTATGCAAACAGACTTACCTGAAATGATGGAAAAATTAGTAGAATATATGGAAATTGATATAGATAATATTATGACAAAGATTATGAAAGCTTTACCACAAGTTGTATATGCAATTGTTGGTGTTGTATTAATATTCTTCGTATTAGTAGTATTAGTACCTTGTGTACAAGTTTATATGGGAAATTTCTTATTCTCAGCTTATGGAGTATAAAAATAAAAGAAAGTAAAATAAATTTGAAACAAAATGAAAAAAGAAAAATACTAAAGTTAAAGGTTGAGGTAATTATATCTCAACCTATATTTTTCTATAATAAATATAATTATAAGAAAGTAAAAAAGAAAAGTTAAGAAATGAGGAAACATTTATGAAAATAGGAATAGATTTAGGTGGAAGTCATATAACAATTGGAGTAGTTAATAAAAATGGAAAAATACTAGAAAAAACAGAAAAAAGGTTAAAAGGAATTGTAACAAAAGAAGTCAAAAAAGTAATAGAAGAAACAATAATTGAAAATTTTGAAAAATTTCAAAAAGAATATAAAATAGAAGAAATGGGAATTGCAATACCAGGAACAGTTACAAAAAATATGGTAGTAAAATCTGTGAATTTAGGTTTGAAAAATTATAATATAGTAGAAGAATTAAATAAAAAAATAAATATACAAATAAAAATAAAAAATGACGCTAAAGCAGCAGCACTAGCAGAAAATAAATACGGGTGTTTAAAAAATTATAATAGAAGCTTATTCTTAACACTAGGAACAGGAATAGGAGGAGCTGTTATAATTAATAATAAATTATTAGATACAGGAGAATTACCAGGACTAGAAATAGGGCATATGGTAATCGATAAAAACGGAATAAAGTGTAATTGTGGAAGAAAAGGATGCTTTGAAAGATATGCTTCTATGAAAGCTTTTAAAAACAATTTAAGAGAAAGTTTAGGATATAGCCAAAATGTTAGTGGAAAAGAATTGTTAAGCATTATAAATAATACAAATAAGAATGATGAAAATTATAAAAAAATAGAAAAAGTAAAAAGAGAATACATAGAAAATTTGGCTTTAGGAATAGCAAACTTAGTAAATATATTTGAACCAGAAGCGATAGGAATAGGAGGAAGTTTTGTTTATTTCTCAGAAGTATTATTAGAAGATTTAAAAAGAGAAATATTAGAAAAAGATTTGTTATTTAATAAAAGAAAAGAAATAAATATAAAAACAGCAGTGTTAGGAAATGAAGCAGGGCTTATTGGAGCAATTCTATAAAATAAGGCATGGAAAATTATTCCCATGTCTTTTATTTACAATTTGAAATTATAATTATATTGCCTGCGTAAATTAAGTTAGGATTTGAAATGTTATTTAACATTACAAGTTTATTTACAGAAGTGTTATATTTACGTGCAATACTACTTAAAGTATCACCACGTTTTATAGTATAAGTTATTTTACCACATGAATTTTTACCGTTTTCAATGTTAGTTGAACTATTTATAGTAATTACTTGACCAGGGTAAATTAAATTAGGATTAGAAATATTATTTAAATTAGCCAAGTTAGATACAGTAGTATTATATTTTAAAGCAATTTCACTTAAAGTATCACCACGTTTTACTGTATAAGTTGTATTCATAACAGAGTCATTTGAATTTGAAGTATTTATAATAATATTTTGACCTGGATAAATTAAGTTAGGATTAGTAATTAATGGATTTAATGAAAGTATATTAGATACTGTAGTTCCATATTCTAGAGCAATTTCACTTAAAGTATCACCAGATTTTACAGTATAAATATTATTTTCAATACTGTTATTATTGTTAGAAGTTTCTGGTTTTGGAATTGGAGTTGTATTAGATAAAAGAACTCCAGCTGTAAAGTAATCTCTATCTACATATCCAGAGATTCCATTTATTCTTCCAGTATCAGTATATTGCCAACCAACCCAAGTAGACCATTTACCATTATCGCCTGGTTCACTTACACCATAATTTGCAACCCAAAGAGGATAATTACTAAGAGAAGAACTAAATATAGTTCTTGCAGAATATGCATTACTATATATTAACACCTCTTTATTGGTTAAATTTTCTAAAGTTTCTAAAAATACCCTAGAAATTTCATTTACTTGAGTTGTTGATAAATTGCCAAAGTTTTCAAAATCCATTGCAAGTTTGCAATCTGGTTCTTTTCCACTTATTACTTTGGCAAAAAATGTTGCTTGAGCTCTTGCTTGTTCTGTTGTTCTTGCTGTTACATAGTGGTAAAATCCGACTTTTAGACCATTTGCTTTTGCATTTCTATAATTTGTCTCAAAATAAGGGTCAATATAGCTGCTACCTTCACTGGACTTCATATAAACAATTTCTATTCCTGCATTTCTTACAGCAGCAAAATCAATATTTTGTTGCCAAGAACTTACATCTATACCTTCATAAAGCGTATTACTAGACGGACCAAATGCAAGTGATGGTAAGCATATAAAAGTTATAAGAATAGTCAATATTAAAGTACTTATGCTTGTTTTAATTTTATTTTTCATAAAAAAATCAAATCCTTTCTAAAGAGAAAATCTCTTTATATAAAATATGATTTTTCGACAAAAAATGACATTTGATTAGAGTATCAATTATTATTGTTAAGTACACAACAAAAAAATAAAAAAGGTTGAAAGATGTGGAAATATATGGTAGAATATAATGGAAATTTGAAAGGAGACAATTATGATAGATCTTCATATTCATACTATATATTCAGGAGGAAAAGATGATTTAAAAGAAGTATTAAAAACTGCTGAAAGAAGAGGAGTGTCAACAATATCTATAACAGACAAAGATACATGTGAAGCATATAAAGAATTAAAGGATTTACAGATAGAAAAATATTTTCGCGGAAAAATAATACCAGGGTGTGAATTTTCTACAATAGTGAATAATGTGCCAATAGAATTGATGGGATATAATATAGATACTGATTTAGCACAGGAAAAGTTATCTAAAATATATTTGCCAAAAGAGGATTATAATATATATGAAACAAATTTAATAATAAATAAATGCATTCAGATGGGATTAACTATTGATGTACATAATATAAAATATGATGTAAAGAAAGAAAAAGGAAAAAAAGCAGTATTTAAAGAAATAAAAAGACATAAGGAAAATAAAAAGTTTATTTCAGAAGATGCATGGAGTGATGCTAGAACATTTTTGTTAACATATACATCAAATCCTAATAATGATTTTTTTGTGGATTTTTCTGGACTTGTTCCATCATATAAACAAGTTGCGGAATTAATAAGACAATGTGGTGGAAAGGTTTTTATGCCACATATATTTAAATATAACGAAAATTCCAAAAATATTTTGGAGACTTTAGTAAATGAGAATATATTAGACGGAATAGAAGCTTATTATTCATATTATTCAATAGAACAACAAACATTTGCCATTGATTTTGCAAAGAAAAAAAATTTATATATTTCTGGAGGAACTGATTCCTATGGGAATCCTGATTCAAAAATAGGAATAGGAAGAGGTAATTTAAATATTCCGGAAAAAATTATAATTCCTTGGATGGATAAAAACAAAATAATAAATCGAGGAGAGTATTATGAAGAACGATGAAAATATTAGTATTTACAAATATAAAAATGTAGAAATAGTAGATAGCAATAAATTTATAGACAAATTAAAAAAGAGTAAAAAATTTAAAGAATATATTGACTTAGAAAGAGAAAGAAAAGATGAATTAAAGAAATTAGTAGAAAATGAACAGTTATCAAAACTTGATGAGAATAAATTTGATTATGTAAAGAGTATAAATGTTATTAATGAAAATGGTGAAATTAAAAATGAATCTATTATATATGGACAAATATTCTTTATAAATTATAAAAGTAACACATTAAGAATTGTAGATAAAAAAATATACCAAGGTCATTTTAAAATAGAAAGAGAATATAAGTATGACTTAGAAGATACAGTTTTTTTAGAGAACATAGAAAAGGCAATTTTAAATACTATTAATAAAATAAGTAAAAAAAATAATTGTGATTTTTTATTATATATTTTAGCTAATAATTATATATGCTTAGAAGGAAGTGATTGGAGAAAAACAACTGCAGAGGATATGAGAAATTTATTAAAACTATGGAATATTACGGATAAGTATTATACATATAAGAAATATAAAGTTTATTTGAATTTATATGAAGAGGTTTATATAGATTATTTGAAAAATAATTCAAATATAGATTTATTTAAGTTTACAAAGATAATGGAACAAAAGAAGGAAATAAGAAAAAAAATTTTGAAAGGAGAATAAAATGGAAGAATTAGAAACTAAAAAACAGATTAAAAATATTGGATGGACATTAGGAAATGATTGCCCTTGTAAGTGCAAACATTGTTATTCAATGAGTGTTAGGGAGAAAGGAAAAAATTTAACAAAAGAAATTGTTGATAAAGTAATTGAGCAAGTTGAAAAAATAGGAGTGGAAACAATTAACCTTGGTGGAAATGAACCAATTTTTACAAACGGATTAAATGTTCAAGATAGCTTGTTACCATATATATTGAAAGAGTTAACTAAAAGAAATATAAAAGTTGGTATAACTACATCAGGTATAAGTTTAATTGCAATAAAAAATATTTATCCAGAATGTTTAAAATTATTGAATGATGTAGATATTAGTTTAGATTCTCCATATGAAAAAGAACATAATGAAAATAGAGGTGGTGATGTATATAAATATGCAATAGAAGCTTTAGAGATATGTAAGGAGAATAAAATAGAATCAGGAATTATAATGTGTGCAATGAATTGGAATTTTACTAAAGATCGTATAGAAGCATTAATAGAAATAGCAAAAAAATATGATTCTAATATTAGATTTAACTTGTTGAAACCTGTTAGACCTGAGCATCTAAAACTTGTACCTAGCAAGGAACAAGTTTTAGAAAATTATAAATACTTGTTTGAAAAATGTGATACGGTTGAATTAAGCGAACCTACTTTATCTGGATTAGTTGACAATAATAGAGTTCAAGGATGTGCATGTGGAATATATTCTATGAGAATTAATTCAATAACTCCAGATGGAAAAATACCTGTATCTCCTTGTGTGTATATGCATGATTATAGAGTAGGCGACTTATTAACAGATGATATATTAGATATTATTAATTCTAAACAATTTAATAGTTTTAGGATAAGAAAAGAAAATTATGAAAAGATTGAAGGATGTAAGGATTGTGACAAAGGGGAGATTTGCAGAGGAGGATGTTTTGCAATGGCATATACATATGAAAAATGTAAAACATCAAAGCAAGATTTATATGCAAAAGATCCATTTTGTTTTAAAGAAATTAATGTTGATAAAAATATTACATATAAAAAAGCCGAAAAGCAGTTGGTGCATGAAAATTATTTATGCACTTGGATAGGAAAACCAAAAAAATAGGAGTTAAAGATGCTAGATTTAATTGTAGTAAATGGTTTAGTTGTGACTCAAAACAAGAAAAGAGAAATTAAACGAATAAATATAGGGGTAAAAAATGGAAGAATAGAATATTTAGGAACAGAGGTACTACCTAGTTATAAAAAGATAAATGCAAAAGAATATATAATATTACCAGGTTTTCTAAATGGGCATATTCATTTTGGGGAATATTATTTGAGAGGTTATAAAGAAAATTTATCAACCGAGGACTATATATTATTGGGAGAAAATTTTTATAATAAGTTTAGAAATATTAATGACAAAATTAGAAATAGTTCAATAAATAATGTTGTTTTAGAATCAATACAAAATGGAACATTAACTCTATTTGGAGTTAGAGGTTGGCCTAATGTACAAAGATTTCCAGTTAATGCTTTTTTAGGATATCCAATAATGAATTCGAAAAAATTAGAAATGTATCAACAAAATTTTGTGGAAAAATTTAATTTGTTAGAAAAAAGAAATAATGTAGAATACTTTATTGGTTTACACTCTGTAAAGTGGATTGAAGAAAGTGTTTTAAAAGATATTTCCGATTTTTTGAACAAAAGCAAAAAGATAAAATTAAGTTTACATATTTGTGAAACTATAGAAGAAATTAAGAATATTAAAGAGAGATATAATATAACACCAATTGAATTATTAAAAAAATATGATTTACTTAATGAGAATACTTTATTAGTGCATTGCAATTATTTAAATGAAAATGATATAAAATTGATAAAAGATAATAGTGTATCGGTTGCTGTATGCCATAGTAGTAACTTAAAACTGAACAATAAACCATGCAACATAAAAAAATTATTGGATAATGGAATCAATGTAATGGTGGCAACAGATGGACCAGCAACAAATGATTCACTATCATTATTAGATAGTCTGAAAGTTACAGCATTGTTATCAGGTATAAATAGTAGTAAATTGTTAGATTTGATTACTGTAAATCCAGCCCAATATATGAAAATAAATTCAGGAAGTATTGTTGAAGGAAATAAAGCTGATATTTTATTATATAATAAAAATAGTTTAAATATAACATATACACAATCTGCTGTAGAAAATTTGATTTATACATCAGGAAATAAGCCTGAAATAATAATTAAGGATGGGAAAGTAATAATTGAAAATTACAAATTTAAAGATAAAATTGAAAATAATATAATAAATGAAAAAAATAAAATAATAAATTTGTTAGAAAATAATAAATTTAATAATTAGGGAGGTTTTTATGAAAAAATTAAGAATAAAATGTTGTTCAACTGAAATTATATTTGCCACTGATTCTGAAAAAATATATAATTATTTTTTGACTGATGAGGAACAAGTGCCAGAAACAATTCCAGGAATAGAAATAATCCCAGATGAAATGGCCGATTTAAATGGAAAATATTTAATTTATTTAGATAAAAGCCCAAGTGTTGTGCAGATTAATCCTGATTTAAATCAAGCTTTAATATGCGTTCCTGAAAATGAACTATATTTACCAGACTTGATTTATCTAATACTTTCAATGTTTGCTAAAGAATTAAATAAAATAGATAAATATTTTATACATTGTGCAATAGTTGAAAAAGATGGTAAATCAATATTGATTTCTGGTGAGCCTGGTTCTGGAAAAACCACATTAGCGATGTATCTTTGTATGGAAAAAGGATATAAATTTGTTTGCAACGATAGAGCAGTTATAGGTATAGAAAATGGAATTCCATTTGTTTATTGCGGTACATTGCAGACACATATAAGAGTAGGGGTAATACATGAATACTTTCCTAGCCTAGTAGATAAAATAAGTAAGGATAAAATGAAGAGACCATGGGAAAATAAAATATATATAAATCCGGAATTTGAAGAATTAGGAATAACTATAGAAAAAAATGCTAAACTTTCAAATATATTATTTACGTCTACATATCCTGTAAATGATACTCAAACTAATTTAACCAAACAAATGAAAGATGTTGCTACATTAGCAACTATGAAAGTGGTATCTGAATATATTAGAGCGGATAGAAATATTATATTAAGTACTAATTATCCATTTCCTAATTTTGATAATCAAGAATTGGCAGTGAAAAGGATGAAATTTGTGGAAAAAATAATTGATAACGTAGGAATATATACTGCAAGAGGCAATATAAAGAAATTGTCAGATATTATTGATAGAGAAATATACAAGGAGTAAGAATATGGAAAAAGTAAATTCTGAAAATTTTCTGAGAAAAAAAGTACATGTTGTTATGGATAGACCTATGGGGTCTAAGCACCCAAAATGGAATTTTATTTATCCATTAAATTATGGTTATATTCCAAACACAATTAGTGGTGATGGAAAAGAATTAGATGCTTATATAATAGGAGTGTTTGAAGCCCTAGAGGAGTTTGATGGAAAATGCATAGCGGTTATTCATAGATTAGATGATGATGATGATAAATTGGTAGTTGCGCCTGAAGGGAAAAAATATACAAAAGAACAAATAGAAGCTTTAGTAGAATTTCAAGAAAGATTTTTTAAATATGTAATTAAACTATAATTAGTTTAAGTGTAAATATAATTAAGTTAAATAAATAAGAGCCTTATTGATAAGAATTTTTATAAAATGTTAATAAAGTTATAATACTACGTTATTTAATATATAAATTAAGTATATGTTAAGGACTATATAAATCAAAATTAATGAAAAAAAGATTAATGATAAAAATTCTTTTAGCTTAAAATAATGATAAATAATAACCAAAGGATAATATACACTTTTTAGATGTTTATTTAAGATATTAATATAAAAATAAAATTTCAAGATAAATGAAACCATTGAGAAATAATATATTAATTTATAGAGATAGGGGAAATGTTATATGAAAAAATATAAATATATATTTTTGGATTGGGGTTACACATTAATTAGCAGTTTTAAAAATGTCGATGATAAAATAAGTAATATATTAGAAAAGTATAATCTTAAATGGGATGATATTTTTAAAAAATGGAAAAGTTACCAAATATTAAATTCTTTAGGAAAAATTACAGAAGAAGAAATCTATGAAGATTTATCATTAATATTAAAAATTTCAAAAGAAGATTTAAAAAAAATTGATATGTTACTATTGGAGTCTCATGTTTTAGATAAAGAGACAAAAGATACTGTTGTTAAATTGCATGAAAAAGGATATTATCTTGGAATTATAAGTAATAACTCTGTTAGAAACGTTAAATATATCTTAAAAAGAGAAGGGATAGAGAACTATTTTAATAAAATAGTTATTTCAGAAGAAGTAGGAGAAAGAAAGCCAAACTTAAAAATATATTTGAAAGCTTTTGAAGATATACCAAAAGAAGAATATGAAAAAATTATATTTGTAAGTGATGAAATATTAGAAGACTTATTAGGAGTAAAGATTCTAGGGGTAAAAACTGTTTGGTATGAGCAAACAATAATTAATAAATGGAAGAAAAAAGAAGAAATACTAATAGAGCCAGATTACAAAATAAAATCAATTAAAGAATTATTAGATATTGTTTAAAATTAAAATGATAGATTTTGTTCTTATTTATAGATTTGTATTTAAATTTAAATACAATGATTATTTAAAAATGGCAAAAATCACTCTTTTTGCTAATTGACTAAATGATTTAGAAGTGCTATAATAATTATTACAATTCTAGTAGTTAATCCTTTGCTAAATAGCACAGGAAAAAGAATTTCTTTTGATTTTTCCATTATAGGAATACAAAGTATAAGGAGAAAATTATGAAAGAAAGAAAAGATACAATTGAAAAGACATTACTTGTGATTTTGGGAATTTTTAGTATATTTACAGTAATATACTATGAATTTTTTAAATACTAGCAAGTAACGTTAAAATTTAACAACTAGTAATTGTTAAAGAGCCTTCCTTTTATAGGAGGGCTTCTTTTCTAAATCCTAGAAATAATTGAGATTTGGGAAAATTTTCAAAAAAGGGTTGAACTTTAGTGAAATATTTGGTATAATACTTAGGCGTAGTAAGCACGCCATAAGCTAGTTTAACGGGAAGTGCCTAAATTTTAGGTCCTAGGAAACAAAAACTTAAGGCGGAAGAATAAACAAAAAGGGAGGAATTTAAAATGTCAGTAGTTGCAATGAAACAATTACTAGAAGCAGGTGTTCATTTCGGACATCAAACAAGAAGATGGGACCCAAGAATGGCTGAATATATTTTTCAAGCTAGAAATGGTATCCATATAATTGATTTACAAAAGACAGCTAAAAAATTAGATGAGGCTTATAACTTTATAAGAGAACAAGCTGAAGAAGGAAAAACAATTTTATTTGTAGGAACAAAGAAACAAGCACAAGAATGTGTTAAAGAAGCAGCTTTAAAATGTGGAATGTTCTATGTAGATAAAAGATGGTTAGGTGGAATGTTAACAAACTTTGATACAATTCAAAAAAGAATTCAAAGATTAAAAGACCTAGAAAAAATGTCAGAAGATGGAACATTTGATGTATTACCTAAAAAAGAAGTTATTTTACTTAGAAAAGAAATGGATAAGCTAGAGAAAAACTTAGGTGGAATTAAAGAAATGAATGAATTACCAGGAGTTATTTTCTTAGTAGACCCTAAAAAAGAAAGAATAGCAGTTTTAGAAGCTAAAAAATTAGGAATTCCTACAGTTGGATTAGTTGATACAAATTGTAATCCAGAAGATGTAGATTATGTAATTCCAGGAAATGATGATGCAATAAGAGCTGTAAAATTAATAGCAGATGTTATGGCAAATGCTGTTATAGAAGGTAAACAAGGTGAAAGCTTTGAAGCAGAGGATGAAGAACAACCAGTAGAAGAAGAAACAACTACAATAGAACAAATTGTTGCAAACCAAGAAGAAAATACTGATTCAAAAGAATCAGAAGAATAAATCATAACAAATAAAAGGGAGGAAAAGAGTATGATTAGTGCAAGTCAAGTAAAAGACCTAAGAGAAAAAACAGGTGCAGGTATGATGGATTGCAAAAAAGTTTTAACAGAGACAGATGGAGATATGGAAAAAGCAATTGAATTATTACGTGAAAGAGGAATTGCAAAAGCTGCTAAGAAATCAGGAAGAATTGCAGCAGAAGGTTTAGTTGAAGCATATATTTCTGAAGATGGAAAAGTTGGAGCAGTTGTAGAAGTAAACTCAGAAACAGACTTTGTAGCTAAGAACGAAGAATTCAAAAATTTTGTTATGAGTGTAGCAAAACAAGTTGTTGAAAAAAATCCAAAAGATGTTGAAGATTTATTAGCTCAAGAATCAATTGATGAACCAGGAAAGACAGTAAAAGAAGTATTAACAGATAAAATAGCTAAAATCGGTGAAAATATGAATATTAGAAGATTTGCTAGATTTGAATCAGCTGGGCTAGTTGAAAAATACATCCACGGAGATGGAAAAATTGCAGTTTTAGTAAATATGAATGGTGGAGATAGTGAAGTTGCAAAAGATGTATGTATGCAAATTGCAGCTGCAAGACCAGAATATTTAAATGAAGCTTCAGTTCCAGAAGACAGATTAAATAAAGAAAAAGAAATTTTAAAAGCTCAAACAATGAATGAAGGAAAACCAGAAGCTATTGCTGAAAAAATTGTTCAAGGAAGAATTAGAAAATTCTTTGAAGAAGTTTGTTTAGTAGACCAAGCTTTTGTTAAAGAGCCAGATAAAAAAGTTTCTCAATTATTAAAAGAACACAATGCAGAAGTAGTTGAATTCGCTAGATTTGAAAAAGGTGAAGGAATTGAGAAAAAAGAAGAAAACTTCGCTGAAGAAGTTATGAAACAATTAAAATAATTATTATGCACTACCTTAATGGTAGTGCTTTTTTATAAAAAATAAAAATTTAAAAACTATTAAAGAAGCAAAAGTATTTGGAAAATTAGAAGAAGCAAAAAGATTAGCTGTAAAATTATTAAAGAAAAACATGAGTGTAGAAGAAGTAGCAGAATTAACAGAATTAGATAAAGAAGAAATTATAAAACAAAAAGAAAAAATAGAAAATAAAATTGAACAAATTTGATATAAAAAAAGATATATTCAATTAAAAAAGATATATCTTTTTTTGTTGAAAATAATAAAAAAATAAGAATAATTTTACCACTTTTGTCTTTTTCTTAATAAATTCTTAAAAAAATACTGTATTTTTTTTAAAAGTATGATAGAATAGGCTAGAAAATAAAATTAAGGAGAGAGGGAAGATGTCAGAACCAAAATATAAAAGAGTATTGTTAAAGCTTAGTGGAGAGGCACTAGCAGGAGAAAAATCATTTGGAGTAGATGTAGAAACAGTAGGAGCAATATGTGATAAAGTAAAAGAAGTTATACAAATGGGAGTAGAAGTAGCAATAGTAGTAGGAGGAGGTAACTTTTGGAGAGGAAGAAACGGACATCAAATGGAAAGAACAACAGCAGACTATATGGGAATGTTAGCAACAGCAATGAATGGATTAGCACTACAAGATGCTTTAGAAGCAAGAGGAATATATACTAGAGTACAAACAGCAATAGAAATGAGAGAAATAGCAGAACCATTTATACAAAGAAAAGCAGAAAAGCACTTACAAAAAGGGAGAGTTGTAATATTTGCATGTGGTACAGGACATCCATATTTTACTACAGATACAGCAGCAGTTTTAAGAGCAACAGAGATAAAAGCTGATATAATATTACTAGGAAAAGCAGTAGATGCAGTATATGATTCAGACCCAAAAACAAATCCAAATGCTAAAAAATATGAAGAAGTATCTTATATGGAGGTTCTAGAAAAAGATTTAAAAGTAATGGACTCAACAGCAACAGCAATGTGTAGAGATAATAACATGCCATTATTAGTATTTGGAATAGCAGACCCAGAAAATATTGTAAGAGCTGTAAAAGGAGAAAAGATAGGAACAATCGTAAAATAGGTTGAAAATAAAAGGAGAAAGAAAAAATTGTTTTTTACAACAAATGAAAGTAAAAATGAAAAAACAGAAAAAGAAGAAAAAAAGAAAGAGACTTATATAGAAAAATTAGCTAAAAGCATGTTAACAATAATAATATGTGGGTTGGTTATATTAATATTTTTAATATTTTTCTATAAACCAAATGTAATAGATTTTATAGAAGAAATAAAGGTAACATATATATATGGAATCCTTATAATATTAGGATTAATTATATTTTCGATTATATTATGTTATATATTAATAAAAGATAAAAAGCTATTAAGTGAAACATTAAAACTTATATTATTTTTTAATATACTTTTTTTGATTATATTTTTCTATATAGAAATTGTATTAGATATAACATATAATAATGAAGAAATTTTTGGAGAGTTTTATGATACAAAAGTAGAAAATAAAACAGATACTAAACAAGTAGACGTTCTAAATACTTTATTAAAAGGAGAATTGAAAACAAAAAATGAAAAAGAAGTGTATATAGAAAAGAATTTATCACAATTCACATACTTTAAGATAAAAGTATATTTAGTATTTATATTATATGTTATAACATTATTAATAAATACATGGATAATATCAAAAATTGATAAAGGTTTAAAGGCGAGAAAAATATTAGAAAAAGATGATAAAATAATATTTAAAAATAAATAAAAAGGAGAGATTATTATGGATTATAAAAATTTAAATGAAAAAATGGAGAAAACAATAAGTGTATTTAGTGAAAAATTATCAGAGGTAAGAGCTGGAAGAGCAAATCCAGCAGTATTAAACAAAATAAGAATTGACTATTATGGAACACAAACACCAATTAATCAAGTAGCAGCAGTATCAGTTCCAGAAGCAAGATTAATTGTTATACAACCATGGGATGCAAGTGTATTAAAGGAAATAGAAAAAGCAATTTTAGCATCAGACATAGGAATAAACCCAAATAATGATGGAAAAGTAATAAGACTAGCTTTTCCTGAATTAAATGAAGAAAGAAGAAAAGAAATTGTAAAAGATATAAAGAAAATGGCAGAAGAAGCAAAAGTAGCAGTAAGAAATGTAAGAAGAGAGGGAATAGACATAGCAAAAGCTGAACAAAAAGATGGAAATATAACAGAAGATGAGTTAAAAAATGCAGAAAATGAAATACAAAAAATAACAGATAAATATATAGAAGAAGTAGATAAAGTATTAGAAGCAAAAGAAAAAGAGGTAATGTCAGTATAGTTTGAAAGGGAAAAACAATGGATTTTAAAGAAAATTTAAAGAAATATCAAGACATAGTAAATAAAAATCTTGAGAAACATTTAAGAAATAAAGAGTGCTTAGAAGGTGTTCTCAATGAATCTATGGAATATAGCTTAATGGCAGGAGGAAAAAGGCTAAGACCGATTTTAGTAATTTCAACATATGAAATATTTAAACAAGATATAGAAAAATGTATGCCATATAGTGTAGCAATAGAAATGGTACATAATTTTTCTTTAATTCATGACGACTTACCAGGAATAGATAATGATGATTTTAGACATGGAAAATTAACAAATCATAAAAGATTTAATGAAGCAACAGCTATTCTTGCAGGAGATGGACTTTTAAATAATGCTTATATTGTAATAAGTAATGATTTAAAACAGAGTCAAAAAGAAGAACTAGAAAGAAAAATAAAGGTATTTAATGAATTTTCTCTAGCAGTAGATAGAATGATAGCAGGAGAATATGTAGATACAGAATATGAAGGAAAAGAAATTACTAAAGAAGATTTAGAATATATTCATAAAAATAAAACAGGAGCATTACTAAAACTATGCGTTAGAATGGGAGCTATTTTAGCAGAAGCAAGTGATGAAGATTTAGAAAAATTAACCTCATATGCTGAAAAAATAGGATTAGCGTTTCAGATAAAAGATGACATTTTATCTGAAGAAGGTGATGAAAAGGTTTTAGGAAAACCTGTTGGTAATGATAAAGCTATGGAAAAATGTACATATGTTTCTAAATATGGATTAGAAGAATCAAAAGAGATTTTAGAAAAAATAACAAAAGAAGCAATAGAAGAACTTAAAAGTTATGGAGATAAGGCTGAATTCTTAAAGGAACTAGCTTTATACATAAAAAATAGAAATAAATAAATATTTTAAGGAGAAACATAATGGAATTTAACAAAGAAAATATGCCAAGTCATATTGCAATAATAATGGATGGAAATAGAAGATGGGCAAAAGCAAGAGGAAAAAATGCAAGTTTTGGTCATAAAGAAGGGGCAAAAACATTAGAAAAAATAGTTAGATATGCAAATAAAATAGGATTAGAATATATAACAGTTTATGCATTTTCTACAGAAAACTGGAAAAGAGCAGAAGATGAAGTAAAAGCATTAATGATGTTACTTCAAAACTATTTAGATGATTATTCAAAAAGAGCAGATACAGAAAATATTAGGGTAAAAATATTAGGTGATATAACAGCATTATCAGATGGAATGCAAAAAAGTATAATAAAATGTATGGAAAGAACAAAAGATAATACAGGTGTAACTTTTAATATTGCATTAAATTATGGTGGAAGAGATGAAATAGTAAAAGCAGTTAAAAATATAGCAAAAGAAGTAAAAGAAGGAAAAGTAGATATAAATGATATTGATGAAAAATTAATATCTAATAATCTATATACTAAAGGAATGCCTGACCCAGATTTGCTTATAAGAACAAGTGGAGAAATAAGATTAAGTAATTTCTTACCATGGCAAGTAGTTTATTCAGAATTTTTATTTATAGATAAAAACTGGCCAGACTTTACAGAAGAAGATTTGGATAATGCAATATTAGAATATCAAAAAAGAACAAGAAAATTTGGAGCAAACTAATAAATATATGAAAGGAAATAGGAATGGATATAAAGAGAATAACATCAGGGTTACTTGGATTCCCATTGGTGTTAATAATTTTAATATTTGGGAATAATATTGTAGTAGATATAGCATTAGCAGTAATTGCACTTCTTGCAATGAATGAGTATTTTAATGCAATATCAAAAGTAGCAAAACCAGTAAAATGGCTAGGCTATTTGTGTTGTGTTAGTATAGCTTTAATACATTTTATACCTTATGAATACTTAAACATGATAACAATACTTACAATACCAATTATTTTACTAATTTTATTTGCTACAGTAATAGCAACAGAGATGAAAACATCATTTAAAGATATAGCATATACTTTTATAGGAATATTTTATGTAGTATTTTTTACAATGTTTGTTGCTTTTATTAATGGTATGGAAAATGGAAAAATATTAATATGGTATGTAATTATAGCAGCATGGGGAACAGATATATTTGCTTATTTTATTGGAAGATTGTTTGGAAAACATAAAATTACTAAAGTAAGTCCTAAAAAATCAGTAGAAGGATGTATTGGAGGAACTGTAGGAGCAATATTACTTATGATTTTATATACATATATAGCAAATACTTTCTTTGGAGTAAATTATTCTTACTTATATATAGCAGGAATAGGCTTAGTATTAAGCTTAATAGGACAAATAGGAGATTTAGCAGCATCATCAATTAAAAGATATGTAGATATAAAAGATTTTAGTAATTTAATACCAGGTCATGGTGGTATGCTAGATAGAATAGATAGTTTAATCTTTTTAGCACCATTTGCATATGCATTCTTTACGTTATTATAGTAAATATACATAAGAAAATAATTAAATATAAAAAAAGCATTTAGGAGGATAGAAATTGCTAGGATTTTTAATAGCTGCTATAAAAATAATAATATTATTAGGTTTTTTAATATTTATACATGAACTTGGACATTTTACAGTTGCAAAACTTTGTAAGGTTAAGGTAAATGAATTTGCAATAGGATTTGGACCAGTTATATGGAATAAACAAGGAAAAGAAACTAAATATGCTATACGATTAATTCCACTTGGTGGTTTTGTAAGTATGGAAGGAGAAGAAGAACAATCAGAAAAAGAGGGTTCTTTTTCTAAAGCTAGTATTCCAAAAAGAATGGCAATTGTAGTAGCAGGAGCAACTGTAAATATAATATTTGCTTTAGTTGTGTATTTTATACTTATTTCAACATCAGGAACATATATATCAAATGAAGTTGATAGCACAATAGATGGATATGCAGCACAAATTGCAGGGCTACAAGCAGGAGATAAAATAATTAAAGTAAATGATAAAGAAATAAAAAGTAAAAATGATTTAGATGAAGAAATGACAAAAAATAATGGAGAAGAATTAAAAGTAGAGATTGAAAGAAATGGAGAAGTAATAGATTATAATATAAAACCAACAGAAGTAAAATCTAAAGTAACAGGAATTTATTTAGATGATAGTTGTAAGATAATAACAATGGATAAAGGAAGTAGTGCAGAAGAAGCGGGGCTAGAAAATAATGATAAAATAATAAAAATAAATGGAAAAGATGTAAATGGAGATAGAAATAAAATAATAGAATATTTAAATAAAAGTGAAAATCAAGAAAGCATTCAAATAACAGTAAGAAGAGGAAATGCAGAAGTAACTATAGACCTTGTTCCAGATACGGTATCTACTTATTATTTAGGTATAAATATGAAATATGCAGATGATACATTTATAAATAGATGTATTAATGGTGGAATGCAAACAAAAGAATTTTTCTTGTCTATATTTGATAATTTAAAACAACTATTTACAGGAAATGTTGGAATAGACCAAATGATGGGACCAGTTGGAATTTCAGAAGCGGTTGCAAGTACAAATGGAGTAAGAGAATTTTTTGAGATGATGGCATTAATATCATTATCATTAGGAGTAACTAATCTTTTACCAATACCAGCATTAGATGGAGGTAAATTATTGATATTAATAATAGAGGCAATAAGAAGAAAGCCTTTAAAACAGCAAACAGAAATAAATATACAATTAATTGGTTTTGCAATAATAATAGGAATATTTTTAATGGTAACTTATAATGATATACTAAGAATATTTTAGAATAGAAAGAAGTATTAATAAAATAGATGGAAGTTTTCTTTCATCTATTTTTTGCATATTAACAATGTATTTTTGGAATTTATTTTTGTACAATTTTGTACATTTTTATTTTCCATTTTTTGTACATTCTTATTTTATCATTAATAAAATATTACAATTTATATTAGTTACAAAAGAAAATAAGTAATGTAAAGTAGATTTTAATTATTAAAAATGTATTTACAAACTAATATAAAAAGTGATAAAATACAGTAGTAGTACAAATTAGTATTACTATTGTATTTTTTTGTTTTTAATAAAGGATAAATCTTTATTTCAATATTTTTAAATCATTAATTTCCTAAAAAGAAAAAGTAAAGAAAAAGTGAGAAAGAAGGCGAAAAAAAGAGAAAAATAATGAATAAAATATAAAAAAGAGTGTGTTTACTTATAAAAAAACTTTGACTTAAAAAGAAAAGGAAACTAAAATGAAAGGAGAATGCAAATGGTAAGTTTTACAATAGAAGATTATAAAAAATATTGTAAATTATTTAGTAATGGACTAAGTGATGTGAATGAAGAATATAAAATAGAATCAAAAGAAGAAAACAAAAAAGAAAAGAATAAAAAACACCAATATCATGATAAAACATTTAAAGAATTATTAGATAATAAAAAAGAATTTGTAAAATTTATAAAAAAATATACAGAATGTGAAATAAAAGAAAGTGAAATAGAAAAATACAATAGAAAATTTAATACAAAAATAGGATTTAAGGTAAGAGAATCAGATGTAATATATAAAATAAAAGGAGAAGAAATATTTATCTTAGTAGAGCATCAAAGTACAGTAGATTATAGAATGCCAGAAAGAATAGCAGAATATTGTATAGCGATAATAAATAGTAGAGAATTAGGAAGAAAAAAACAAAGAGAATATCCAATAATATATCCAATAGTATTAAGTACAGCAAAGAAGAAATGGGATGCCAAAAGAACAATAGAGCAAGAAGAAAATAATTATAAAATACCAAAACAAAATTATCCGATATACAATATAGTAGATATAAATGATTATACAATAGAAGAATTAATAAAAGAAGGAACAGGAATAGCACTAGCAATGGCATTTGAAAAAGTAGAGACAATAGAAGAAATGAAAGAAATAACAAAAATATTAAAGAATAAAAAATTAAACGAAGAAGAAAGAAAAACATTAACATTAATATTAAAACAAACAGAAAAAATAAATAAATACTTAGGAGAAGAAGGAATAAAAGAATATGAAGAAATAATAATGAAAGGAGAAGATGAAGATATGAGAAATTTTAATGAATTTGTAAATAGAATATGTGATGAAAATTACAAACAAGGAAGAGTGCAAACTATTATTGAAGTTGCAAAAGAAATGTTAAAAGATAATGTAAAAGATGAAGATATAATAAAATATAGCCACATTACTAAGGAAGAATTAAATAAATTAAAATTACAAATGGGGTAGTAGAAAATATGAAAAATTTCAATGAATTTGTGGATAGGATATGTAAAGAAAGTTATGAACGAGGATATAAGCGAGGATATGAACAAGGAGTTAGACGAGGCTATAGGTATATAGCAGTTAATATGTTAAAAAACAAAGTAAAGGATGAATATATTATAAAAATTACAAGTATAACACAAAAAGAATTAAAAAAATTAAAACTAGAATTATAGTAGAAAAAGTACTATTAAATAATAATTAGTAGTACTTTTTATGATTAAAAAATAAAAGAAAAATATAGCAAAAAAACTAAAAAAACATTTGACAAATGCAAGCATTTAATAGATAATATAAATGTAAAAAGAGATGCAAAAGAAATGGCTAAAATACGAAGGAGGAATATATATGTATTTATTTAATAGAATTACTGTAAATCCACAATTACCAAAAAGAATAGAAAAATTATCAATTATTGCAAATAATTTATGGTGGTCTTGGAATACAGAGTTTTTGAGACTATTTCAAAGAATAGATGGAGACTTATGGGAAAACTCAAATAAAAACCCAATTAAATTTTTAAAACATGTATCACAAGAAAGATTAGAAAATGTAGCTAAAGATGTATCATTCTTAAAAGAATATGACAAAATAGTAGAAGATTTTGAAGGATATATGAATAGTAAAAATACATGGTTTAATAAAAAATATCCAGAAGAAAAAGGAGATTTAATAGCATATTTCTCAGCAGAATATGGATTAGACCAAACAATTCCTATTTATTCAGGAGGACTTGGAATATTATCAGGAGACCATTTAAAATCAGCAAGTGATTTAGGTGTGCCACTAGTTGCAGTAGGATTGTTATATAAAAATGGATATTTTAACCAAAAAATAGATGGAGATGGAAATCAACAAACAGAATATAATGATATAGATTTATATGATTTACCAATAAACCCAGTAAAAAATGATGTTGGTGATGATTTAGTTATATTTGTTAAATTCCCAAAAAGAAGATTATATTTAAAAGTATGGAGTATAAATGTAGGTAGAGTAAAACTATATTTATTAGACTCAGATATAGAAAAAAATAATCCAGAAGATAGAGATGTTACACTAAGACTATATGGTGGAGACCAAGAAATGAGAATCCGCCAAGAAATAGTTTTAGGACAAGCAGGTGTAGAATTACTTACAAAATATTTGAAATTAAATCCAACAGTATATCATATGAATGAAGGGCATTCAGCATTTTTAACATTAGAAATAATTAAAAATATAATAAAAGAAAAACAAGTATCATTTGATGTTGCAAAAGATATCGCAAGTTCAAAAACAGTATTTACAACACACACACCAGTACCAGCAGGAAATGATATATTTCCACTAGACTTAGTAGAAAAATATTTTAAGGATTTCTGGCCAAGATTAGGATTATCTAGAGAAGAATTCTTAAAATTAGGAATGAAACCAGGAAAAGAATTAGATACAGGATTTAATATGGGAATATTAGCACTTAAAATAGCAGGAAAGAAAAACGGAGTAAGTAAACTTCATGGAGCAGTATCAAGAGAATTATTTGGAGAAATATGGCCAGAAATAGCAGCAAATGAAGCACCAATTGGTTATGTAACAAATGGAATTCACACATGTTCATGGCTAGCACCAAGATTAAAAGAATTATACAACAAATATCTAATACCATTCTGGCAAGATAGTATGTATCAAGACCAAATTTGGGAAAAAATAAGAAATGTACCAGATGAAAAATTATGGAGTATCCATAATGATAGAAAAATGAAATTATTAAGACTAGTAAAAGATAATACATATGAAAGATTAAGACGTTCTGGATATAATTATGAAGATATAAATGAAATAATATCAAAAATAAATCCAAATGCTTTAACAATAGGATTTGCAAGAAGATTTGCAACATATAAAAGAGCAACATTAATATTTAAAGACTTAGAAAGAATAACAGAAATTATAAACAATACTGATAGACCAGTTCAAATAATATTTGCAGGAAAAGCACATCCAGCAGATAAAGAAGGACAAGATTTAATAAGATATATTCATCAAGTATCAATGATGCCACAATTTAAAGGAAAAATATTCTTACTTGAAAACTATAATATAGCAATGTCAAGATATTTAGTAAGTGGTGTAGATGTATGGTTAAATAACCCAAGAAGACCAATGGAAGCATCAGGAACATCAGGACAAAAAGCATCTGTAAATGGAGTATTAAACTTTAGCGTATTAGATGGTTGGTGGGCAGAAGGATATACTCAAAATAATGGTTGGACAATTGGAGGAAATCAAGAGTATGATTCATATGAAGCACAAGACCAAGCAGATAGTCAAAGTTTATATAGAACATTAGAAGAAAAGATTATTCCTACATTTTATGATAGGGATAAAAATGGAATGCCAACAAAATGGATACAATTAATGAAAAATTCAATAATAACAACAGGAGGAAAATATAGTACAGCAAGAATGCTTGTTGACTATACTAAAGACTATTATATGCCACTTTGTAAATTAACAAAGAAATATTATCAAGATATTGATAATGTAGCAGCATTTAATGCTTGGAAAAAAGATTTATACACAAACTGGAAAGATATTAAAATAACACAAGAAGAAAGTAATTTAAATGATATAACAATAGATGCAGGAAATAAAATAGAAGTAGGCTGTGAAGTAGAACTTCCAAATATTGATGTAAATAATATAACGGTTGAAGTTTATTACGGTAAAATATTAGAAAATGGTGTTGTTGAGGATATAAGTATTACACCAATGCAATTGACAGAATCTGATGAAGAACATAAGAAATACTATTTTACAGCAAAGATAGAATTAACAACAGGTGGAAATTATGGTTATACATTTAGAGTAATGCCAAGACACGAAATGATATTAGAACCAGCAAACTTAAATTTAATAAAATGGATAACAAAATAATATAAATGAGACAAATTGGGGACGGACCTTTTTTGTCTCATTTTCTTATGTTAATAATTGATAAAAAGAATAACTTATGATAATATAATGGAAAAGAAAGGAAAGTAAATGATGGAAGAAATAGTATTTGTAACGCATAACAAAGGAAAAGCAAAATCAGCTGAAAAATATTTTAAAAATTTAAAAATAAGTACATATAATTTTGAGTTAGATGAGCCAAGAAGTGATGACTTAAAAGTAATAGCAACAGCAAAAGTAAAACAGGCATATGAAGTAGTAAAAAAGCCATGCATAGCATTAGATACAGGATTCTTTATAGAAGAATTAAATGGATTTCCAAGAGCTTTTGTGAATTTTTCATTAGAAACAATTGGGATAGACGGAATTTTAAAATTAATGGAAAATAAAGAAAATAGAAAATGTGAATTTAGAGAATGTTTAGCATATTTTGATGGGAAAGATATACATTATTTTTATGGCAAGCATCCTGGAAAGTTAGCATATGAAAAAGAGGGAATTGATAGAGAAGAAAAATGGTCAGATTTATGGTATATTTTTATTCCAGAAGGATTTGATAAAACAATGGCGCAGATGAGTAATGAAGAAAGAGAAAATAGAAAAAAGAAATCAGCAATGGAAGAATTTGCAAAATGGTATAAGGAGGAAAATAATGAATTTAAGAAAACAAATTGAAAACTATAAACCATTTAATGAGCAGGAAGAAAATGATAAAGAATTAATCTTAAAATATATGGATATATTTGATGATGTTTTAACAAGAGAAAATAAAATGTGTCATTTTACAGCGTCAAATTGGATTGTAAATAAGAGAAGAACAAAAGTTATAATGGTATATCATAATATCTATGATTCATGGGCTTGGACAGGTGGACATGCTGATGGAGACAGTGATTTATTACATGTTGCTTTAAAAGAAGCAAATGAAGAAACTGGGTTAGAAAACTTAAAAGTATTATCTGATGAAATATATGGATTAGAAATACTTACAGTTGATGCACATATAAAAAGGGGAAAATTTGTACCATCACATTTACATTTAGATTGTTCGTTTTTGCTAGAAGCAGACGAAGAAGAGCCTCTAAGAATAAAACCAGATGAGAATAGTAAAATAGCATGGATAGATATTAATAAAGCAATAGAAGTAACAAATGAAAAGAAAATGGTACCAATATATAAAAAATTAAATGAAAAATTATTATTAGGAAAATATTAGGAGAAAATATGGAAGAAATAAGTATAAAAGAGGTTTCTAAAATTTCAATAATAGGAGGACCAGGAACAGGAAAAAGCACTTTATCTACAAATTTATCAAGAGTTTTAAATATCCCAAATTACCATATTGATAGCTTTAATTATGAAGATGATTGGGTAAAAAGAGATGAAAAAGAAAGAGACATGATGATTTTAGATATTTTAAATAATGAAAAATGGATAATAGATGGAACATATAGGTCTACTTTAGAAGAAAGATTAAAAAAATCAGAATTAGTAATATTTCTTGATTATAATACATTTGCAAAATTAAAAGGAATTATTTCAAGATTTATTAAAGGTAGAGGAAAAGAAAAGTTTGATATACCAGGTTGTAAAGAAAAAATGGATTTAGAGTTTATAAAATTTACTCTAAAATGGAATAAAAAGAAGAGAAAAGATATTTTAAAATACTTAAACAATGTAGATAAAAATAAAGTTTTAATTTTTAAAAGAAGAAAAGATTTAAATAATTGGTACAAAAGAGAGTTTAATATAAGCATAGAAAGAATTTTAAATAGATAAAAAATAATAATTAGGTTAAAATATGGATATAAATAGAAAAATATAGTAAAATACAAAAAATAAATTTAAATAAGGAAGATTTTTTATGGAACTAAAAAAGGAAATAACACAATATTTAAAAAAAGCAGTATTAGCACAAGTAGATAGAAGTATTGATTTTAAAAATGATGAATTTTATAAAATAAGTAAAGAAGAATTTTTTAATGGAATAATAGCCCCTAATATAACATTAAAATTATTTGAAAATAACAAAAAAGAAGAAGGAAAAGAAAAAAAGAAAAAAGATGAAAAAGATAAAATAGATGAGAATTTATATGTAATAATAGCAGTAAAAGTTATAAGAACAATAGAAGAAGGAAGCCAAAAGAAAGATGAAGAAATTGAAGATTTAACTGGAATTTATTTTATACCTGCAATGTTAAATAAAGAAAAGTCAATATTATTGCCAGCAATAGAAGATAATAAACTTCCTTGGTTTCCTCGAGAGTTCTTAAAACCAATGATAGAGCCAGAACTAGCAATAGGAGATAATAAAATATATGAACAAGTATTAAGTGATAATATATACCATATTTATGATATATTCTCATGGGAAGATTATTTGAAGTTTTGTATAAATATATATGAAAAAACAACAAATTGTAATTTTAATGATGATTACATTTATAACCTAAATGGTAATAAAGAAAAAGTTGAATTAGAAAGTAATATATATATTTTTCCAGATAAAACAATAAATCCAACATATTCAATAAAATCTTTATATGAAAATATATTAAAAGAAGAAAAAGAAATGCCATTGTATGAAAAATTTATCCAATTAGAAGAAGAAAAAGACGAAGTTTTACAAGAAGATACAATAGAGAATCAGAAAAAACACTTAGGGCAAATGGGAGGAATTTATGGTCTATCAGAATCACAAAGAGAAAGTGTTAATAATTTTAATAATATAAAAGAAGGGGAAATATTAGCAGTAAAAGGACCTCCAGGAACAGGAAAAACTACATTAATTCAATCAATAGTAGCAAATGAATATGTAAAACGAGCTTTAGAAAAAGGTGTACCACCTTTAATAGTTGCATCATCTACAAACAACCAAGCAGTAACTAATATAATTGAGTCATTTGGAAAAATAAAAAGAAAATTCAAGAAAAATAATTTGGAGGAAAGATGGCTAGAAAATGTGGATAGTTTTGCTATATATTTTCCATCAAAGAGAAAAAGAAAACAAGCAAAAGAAAAGAAATTTCAATATACAGATAATAAAGGTAATTTCTTTGTAGCTGAAATAGAAAATGAGGAAAATATAAAAAAATCTAAAGAAAAATTTATAGAAGAAGCATCAAAATTTTTAGAAAATGAAGAGAAAATAGATAATATTACAATATATAAAAATAAGCTACATGATAGATTGAAGAAAATAAATCAAATACAAAATGAATTAATAGATATTGTTAGTTTCTTTGAGAGTATAGAAATAAAAGATATAGAAAAATATTTAAAAGAAAGAAAAGAGCAAATAAATAATATAAGAGATATAAAGAAAAATGCACAAAAAAGAATAGAATTTTGGAATAATAAATATAAAGAAATACCAATACTTTGGAGAGTTTTAACTTTTATAAAAAAATATAAAATTAAGATTTCAAATAGATTAAAACTATATGTAAATGAAGATGAAATATTTAAAGTAGATTTATTAGATATAAATTATATTGAAAAATATTATTCAAAGATTATAGAAAATCAAAATGAAGAGATAAGAAAATTACAATTAATAATAAAAGAAGTTGAGAAAAATAAAATATTTTATGAAAATAGCTTAAAAGAATTAGAAGAGTATGATATTAAGAAAGAGAAGATAATAACAAATAAAAAAGAACTAGAAGAATGGCTAGATAGAAATATACGATATATAGCTTTTTGGCTAAGTGTACATTATTATGAAGCAAGGTGGCTAGAAGGAGAAAATGCACTTACAGAAAAACAAAAAGGAACAAATTTTGAAAATGTAATAAGAATGTATTTTGAAAGATTAGCATTAATAGCACCTTGTATGGTTATGACATTTTATATGCTACCAAAACAATTCGAAATATGGAACGGTGTAAAAAAGGGATACCTATATAATATGATAGATTTACTTATAGTAGATGAAGCAGGACAAGTATCAACTGAAATTGCAGCATGTTCTTTTGCACTAGCTAAAAAAGCAATAGTAGTTGGTGATGAATACCAGATATCACCCGTATGGGGGATAGAAATAGCATTAGATAAATCACTAGCAATTCAAGAAGGAATAATAAAATACGAAAAAGAATTTAAGATTTTAGAACAAAATGGAATAACAGCATCTACTTCAAATGTTATGAAAGTTGCATGTAAATCTTGCAAATATAGAAAATATAATGAAAAAGGATTATTCTTAAGTGAACATAGAAGATGTTTTGATGATATTATTAAGTATTGCAATGATTTAGTGTATAAAGGTAAATTAAATCCATTAAGAGGTAACAAAAGGGAAGATAAAAGACAAGATTTATTTCCTAAAATGGGATATAAGAAAGTTGAAAGTTTACATTCACAAAAAGTTGGAACAAGTAGAAGCAATGTGACTGAAGCATTAGGAATAGCAATTTGGATAAAAGAAAATTATGATAAGATATATGAATATTATGAAAAGGTAAATCCAAATAATGTAATAGGTATAATAACGCCATTTAAAGCACAATCAGCAACGATAAAAAATGTTTTAAAGAAAGTTTTACCAAAAGAAATAAGAGAAAGAATAACGGTAGGAACAATACATGTATTACAAGGTGGAGAAAGAAAAATCATTATAATGTCAACAACATATGGAAAGGATGAAGGGTGTTTCTTTATAGATAATAACAAAAGCTTGATGAATGTTGCAGTATCAAGAGCTGAGGATTCTTTCTTAGTATTTGGTAATATAGAATGTTTAAAAGATGAAGTTACATGTCCAAGTGGATTATTAAAAAATAGTATTAAAAATAATGAGATAGAATAAGGAGCAAATATGAAAAGAATAGAAGAAATGTTATGGAATAAAACAACAGACGAATTGACTAAAATGTGTAGTCAAGCAGGAATAAAAGGAAGAAGTGGTGCTATTAAAGCAGAAAAGATAAAATTACTTTGTGAGTTTTTTAGTAATGAAAACTGGGTAAAGGAAGTATTTGAAGATCTTCCAAAATATGAAAAAGAAATGATGACATGTATAATTCAAAATAAATATCACCCAGAAAGATATTTGTTAGAAAAAATACAAAATAAATATAAAAAAAATAAATATTCTTATAGTTCATCATATTTTGATAGAGATTCAAAAGCAAATCTATTTTATATAGGATGGCATAGAAGCATACCAGAGGAAATTAAGGAAAAATTAAATGAGCTTGTAGAGCCAATAAAAATAGAAATAAAAGAGACAAAAGAAAATATAGAACCAGAAGATTTCTATGCTAATATAGTAGGAAGAGAAAATAGAGTTCAAGATTTTGATGAGTTTATAAAATTCATTAATGTGTCAAAAATAAAAGCAACAAAAACAAAAGAGCAAATGCCAAAATCAGCTGTAATAAAAATACATAATAAATTACAATATAGAGATGTATTGAAAAATGATGAAATAGACTTTAATAGTATAAGAAATATAGAGGATACAATAGTTTCAAATGGTATAGTAAATTTGCTTAAAAATAGTTCAACAATTAAAGTAAAAAAAGGAGTGTTTTCAATTGATGAAAAGGCTTGTGAAGAATACCAAAAGTTAAATAAAATTGAAAAAATTAAGTACTTATTAAATTCTTATATAGACCCAGAAAGCAAAGTTATAAATGAATGTAATAGGATTGAAGGAAACAATTTTAGATTACAAAATAAAACACCATATTTAGGAAAAGCAAGAAAAATAATTTTAGAATATTTGAAAAAATGTCCAATTGATAAATGGATAGATGTTAGTGAAATTAAAAAATATATAAGAATAAATGAATATGGATTTTTACGTAAATATGTAGGAGAAGTTCTAATAAAGGACCAGTATTATAATAGTTATTATAATACTGCATCACATGATGAATTTGAAAGTTGTTTTATAGAAGTTGTTCTAATGGAATATTTAGCAACTTTGGGTATTGTAGATGTAGTTATGTCACAAAGTTGGGATGATTATGGTTATGAAGAATTTTTAGTTGTCGACTATTTTAGAATTACAAAATTGGGAAGCTATGTTTTAGATATGGCTGAAGAAGAAAATATAGAAGAAGATAATGATAAAATAATAATTACACCAAATTTTGATATTATAGTTGGAGAAATAAGTCAAAAATTAAAGTACGAATTATATTTTGATAGATTTTTAAATAAAAAATCAGAAAATCCATTAATGTACAAATTGGATTTTAAAGGAATGTCAAAAGCATTGGAGCTTGGAATTAAGTTTAAAGATATATATACATATTTACAGCAAAATTGTAAAGATGAGATTCCTAAAAATGTAAAAGCACAAATGGAAGATTGGATAGAAGCTTCAAAGAAAATAAGAATAAAAACATTAACAGTTTTAGAAGTTGATAGAAATAGTTTTAGAGAAATAGTTGGAAATGAAGATTTTAGAAGTTATATAGACTCAATAAGAGATGATGTTATTGTTTTAAAGAATAATAAGATTGAAGATGTGAAAAAAGAATTAAATAGAAATGGAAAGTTTTGTATATAAATAAAGAAGTTTAGGAAGAGTTGGAAAGTGGTGTTGTATAAACAGAAATGAAGTTATTAAATAATAGATTTAGATATACGTACAATAAGTTAGTAAGAGATAAAATACCTCAAAATATTAATTGCGAGCCAGGTAGAAAATGCAAATAAAGGATTCTTAATGATACAGAATATTTGAAGGAACTGAATAAAAAGGTTTTAGAGGAAGCTAATGAATTTATAGAAGAGAATAGTATTGAAGAACTTGGGGGGGAATAGAAGTTATAAATGCTATAATGAAGCTAAAGAACTACAAGATAGAAGAAGTATATAGAGTTATGAAGGAAAAAGTAGAAAAGAAAGGTGCTTTTAATAATAAAATCTTTTTAGAATATGTTGATGAGGAAAAGCAAAATTTTAAAGAAGAAAAAGAATTAAATAAAAAATTTAGAAAGAAGAAGAATAATGAAAGTATTAATAGGAACAAATAATCAAGGAAAAGTAGAAGGAGCAAAACAAGCATTTGAAAAATTTTATAAAGATGTTAAAGTTGAAGGAATATCTGTTAGTTCGGGTGTTAGTGATGAACCAGTAAATGATGAAATATATAGAGGTGCAAGTAATAGAGTTAATAACTTAATAAAATATGCAAGAGAAAATAATATAGATACAGACTTTTTTGTTGGTGTAGAATCAGGAATAACTAACCAATTAGGAAAGTGGTGTATAATTCAAATAGCAGTTATAAAAGATAAGAGTGGATATGAAAGTTTTGGAACAGGTCCAGCATTTCCAGTTCCAGAAAAATATGTAGACGAAATCATAAACACAGATTTAGGAATATTAATGGATAAAATATTTAAAGGAAATGGATTAAAAAATGAAAAAGGAGGAATAGCCCATCTTACCAATGATGTTATTACTAGATATGATTTAACAAGAGAAGCTATTATAATGGCATTAACTGAATTTATTAATGGTGATATTTGGAAAGATTAATAAAAACATAGTATCGTGGGAGTGGA
>CALXFJ010000011.1 GCA_944387565.1 uncultured Clostridia bacterium
TCATTTTCATCATCATTATCTTCTTCTTGTTTATCCTCCATATCCTTAGGAATAACAATATTCTTAGGCTTCTTACTAGAAGGCTGAGGTGTAGTATCATTAATATGATCATAAGCAGGAGAAATATCTAGATTAGAACCATCACCAGAAATAACCTCTATCTTTTTATCTTTATCATCACTCATAATAAATACCTCCAAAATCTTTTTTTAATATTAACATATTAAGAAAAAAAGTGCAATAGAAGAATTTAAAAATCTTGATTTTGCTTGACATATAGCTTGATTCATGACATAATAGTAAAGAAATAAAATTAGATTAAGAAGGGATATATATGCAAATAAATGAAACAAAAGCAAAAATAGAAGCAATACTTTTTGCAGCAGGAAGAGCAGTAACTAAAAATGAACTAATGTTAGCATTAGAATTATCAAGTGAGGAAATAGATGAAATAATCGAAATAATGAAAAATGATTATAACAAGGAAGAAAGAGGAATCGAACTAATAAAAGTAGATGACTCTTATCAATTATGCACAAAAAAAGAGTTGCAAGAATATATATACCCAGTATTAGATAAAAGAAGTAAACCAAATTTATCAACCGCAGCATTAGAAACATTAGCAATAATTGCATATAATCCTCAAATAACAAGAGCGGAAATAGAAGCAATAAGAGGAGTATCAGCAGATGCATGTGTATATAAATTATTAGAATATGGTTTAATAAAAGAAGCGGGAAAAATAGACTTACCAGGAAAACCAATGTCATATAAAACAACTGATGAATTTCTAAAAATGTTTGGATATTCAACATTAAATGACTTACCAGAACTTCCAAGATATAAATTAGATGAAAACAAACAAATAGTAATAGATGATTTAATAGAAGAAAATGAGAAAAAAGAAGGTCCAGCGGAGGCTCCAATGCCCGAAAGGGAAGGGGAAGAGTTAGAACAAATTAATAAAGAAAATGAATAGAAAGAGGGATTAATATGAAATTATCACAAACAGGAATGGGGTCTGTAAAATTAAATAATATAGATGAGATGTATCCAGGACAAAGTATATTATTACAAACTGGACAATTAGTTCAATATGGAGCAGGATTATTTGGATATAATACAGTACCATTATTATTAAGAAGAAAAATTGAACAAATAATAGTAGAAACATTAAATAAATATGGATGTATAGAAGTATTACTTCCAACATTACAACCAGATACAATATGGAAAAATTCAGGAAGATATGACCAATATGTAAATGATGGAACAATGTTAATAACAGAATCTAGTAAAGGAACATTTTGTTTAGCTCCAACAGGAGAAGAAGCAATGCTAGAATTTGCAAGAGAAAAATTAAAATCATATAAAAATTTACCAGTAACATATTATCAAATTGGCGAGAAATTTAGAAATGAAATAAGAACAAGAGGATATTTATTAAGAGGAAAAGCATTTCCAATGCTAGATGCATATAGTTTTGATGTAGATGCAGAAGGAATGGCAAAATCATATGAAAATGTAAGAAATGCATTTTTAGAAATATTTGAAAAAATTGGTCTAGATGTTATTCCAATTGTAGCAGATAATGGAGCAATGGGAGGAAAAAAATCAGAAGAATTCATGTTAATATCAGACCAAGGGGAAGACAAAATACTATATAATGAAGAAAAGAAAATAGGATTAAATACTGAAATACTAGAAAAAGAAAATTATATGGAATATTTAAAAGAAGAATATGGAATAGAAGATATATCGGACTTTAAAGAAATAAGAACAATGGAATTAGGACATATATTCCAATTAGGAACTAGATATTCAGAAATGATGAATGGAAAATATACAGATAAAGAAGGAAAAGAATCATTATACTATATGGGATGTTATGGTATAGGAGTAAGTAGAACATTAGCAGCATTATATGAGCAATGTGTAATAAAAGATAATAAACAAAATCCATGTGGATTCTACTTACAAGAAAAAATAGCACCTTATAAAGTACAAATAGTACCTAAAATGGATGATGAAGAAAAAGTAAAAATAGCAAAAGATTTATATGAAACATTACAAAAAGAAGGAATAGGAGTTATCTTAGATGATAGAGATAATGTTAATATAGGAGCTAAAATAAAGGACTGTAAAGTACTTGGAACACCAAACTTAATAGTAATTGGTGACAGAACAGAAGGAGAAAATCTAGAACTAGAAAATACAAAAACAGGAGAAAAAATAACAGTTACGAAATTAGAATTAATCCAAAAATTAAGAAAAAATTAATTTACAAAAAGGACACATTTAAACTACTTTTTAGAAATAAAGTCTATGTAGAATAAGCATATACTAAATAAAGACATACATAATGACTATAGAAAAGGAGTTGAATGTGTATGAAAAATAAAAAACACGAAAGTACAGATTTAGTTAATTTAAAAAACTTTTTGGATTATACTGGAAAGGTAGAAGAAAAAGATACAACATTTCAAAAATTAATGTTTATTTATAAAATGGCAATTAAAGAATTAAATACAAAAATAGAAATATTACAAGAAGAATTTAAAGTATTTTATGATTATGATTTAGTTGACCATATAAATACAAGAATTAAATCACCAAAAAGCATTATACAAAAAATGAAAAAGAAAGAATGTAAACTTACATACAAAGAAATGATTGATAACATAAATGATATAGCCGGAGTACGTGTAGTTTGTCCCTTGCAAAAGGATATATATTCTATCAAAAATTTAATACAAAATATACCAGGTGTAAGAACAATAAAAGAAAAAGATTATATAGCACATCCAAAGAAAAGTGGATATTCTGCATATCATATAATTTTAGGTGTACCAGTAATGTTATCTAATCAGATAATTTATGTGAAAGTAGAAGTACAAATAAGAACAATGGCTATGGATTTTTGGTCTAGTCTAGAGCATAAAATGAAATACAAACCTAAAGAAGAACCAACAAAGAAAGAATCAAAAGAATGGGTAAATTGTGCAAAAGCAATTAATAGATTAGATGCAAAAATGATGTTATTAAATGAATAAGACTCACAAGGAAATATTGATAAATAAATATGAAAGCACTATAATATTATTGCTGATTAAATAAAAAATCTAATTTATAAAATTAAATAATATTAAATATCAGTAGAAATGAAGTCTGTGTTACAAATGTAGTTTGAGGAGCAGGCTTTATTTTCCGTTATGGCTTTATATTATGAGTTGTATAGTCTAATTTTAAGATAAAAAGCATAAAATAAATAAGTGTATAAAATGTTAATAAATAACACAAAAATTAACATTTTTTTATTATTTGGGAAGGATTTATGTAAAATACGTCGAATAATATATATATGTATATTAAAATGTAAGAAAGTGAGGAAAAAATGCCAAGATATAGTGATGAAATAATTGAAGAAGTAAGACAATCAAATGATATAGTAGACATTATATCACAATATGTGCATTTAAAAAGAAGCGGAAGAAATTTCTTTGGATTATGTCCATTCCATAATGAAAAATCACCTTCTTTTTCTGTTTCACCAGATAAACAGATATTCCATTGCTTTGGATGTGGAGTTGGAGGAAATGTATTCACTTTCTTAATGAAAATAGAAGGAATTAATTTTGTAGAAGCAGTACAAATGTTAGCAGAAAGAGCAAATATACAATTACCAACATTTGAAAATCGTGAAGATAGTGCAAGAGAAGAATTAAAAGCAAAAGTATATAAAGTAAATGAATTTACTGCACAATTTTATCATGAAAATCTATATAAAACATCAGCAAAACCGGCCCAAGAATATGTGAAAAAGAGAAAATTGAGTAATGAAATTTTAAAGGCATTTAGAATTGGGTATTCTGGAAAATTTGATGAATTATATAGAGAATTAAAAAAACAAGGATTTCAAGAACCAGAAATATTAGAATCAGGATTAGTAAATAAGAATGAAAATGGTACATATATTGATAGGTATAGAAATAGACTAATGTTTCCAATATGTGATGCAAGAGGAAAAGTAATAGCATTTGGAGGAAGAGTATTAGATGATTCAAAACCTAAATATATAAACTCACCTGAAAATGTAGTATATAGCAAAGGAAGACATTTATTCGGTTTAAATGTAGCCAAAAAAAGTAATGAAATAAAAAAGAGACTTTTAATAGTAGAGGGGTATATGGATGTAATATCTCTTCAACAAAGAGGGATTACAAATGTTGTAGCACCACTTCGGAACAGCATTAACCCAACAACAAGGATGGCTACTTAGAAAAAATACACAGCAAATAATCTTAAGTTTTGATTCTGATGAAGCAGGATTAAAAGCTAAAATGAGAGCTGTAGATATTTTACAAAATATGGGATGCGATATTAGAGTATTACAGATGGAAGGAGCAAAAGACCCAGATGAATATATTATAAAATATGGTAATGCAAGATTTCAAAATTTAGTTGACAAGGCACTTTCAGTTATTGAATTCAAAGTAAAATTGTTAAAACAAGATCTTGATTTAAACAATACTAGTGATAAAATTAAATTTTTAAACGAAATCGCAAAATTAATTTCAAAGGTAGATAATAGTATAGAAAGAGAAGTATACATCGAAAAAATTTCCAAAGAATATGAAATATCAAAAGAAGCAATTTATGCAGAAGTAAATAAATTAACCTATGAAAATAATAAAAGTGAAAAAGTATTGGACAAGGCAGTTCCAGTAGTAAGACATATAAAAGTTCCAGAAAAACAAGTGCCTGAGGCAGTAAAGAGAAGAGAAAATACAGTACTTTCATTATTACTTATGGGAGATTTAAATATTTATCAAATAATAAAACAAAATATAGGTGTAGATGACTTTAAAGATGAATTAAATAAACAAATTGCAAAAAAATTGTATGAAGAACTAGAAAAGGGAAATAGTAATATAAATGCAATTTTGGATGAATTGGGAGAAGAAGAGCAAAATCATATAACAGAGATATTAGCAGATGATTATGAAATTGATGATATAGAAAAAGCAATTGATGATGTTATGCAAAGTTATCAAAAAGATAAATTAACAGAAAGAAAATTTGAAATTTTAGGCTTATTAGAAAAACAAGATAGTAATTTAGATAATGAAGAAAAAGTTAAATTGGGAAAAGAGCTAAATGATATTATAATCAGATTAGCTAAAATGAAATAGGGGTGAAAAAGAAAAATGGCAAGTAAGAAGGATGAAAAAGAAGAGGTAAAAAAGGAAGTTAAAGCAAAAACAAAGAAAGAAACAAGTAAAAAAGAAGAAAAGGCAAAAAAGGAAAGTGTAAAAAAAGAAAAAGCTGAAAAAGTAGAAAAGGAAAAGAAAGAAGAGAAAAAAGAAAAAGTAGAAAAGACTACTAAAAAGGCAAAAACAGAAAAAGAAACAAAAACAGAAAATAAAAAAGAAGTAGAAAAAAATATTGAAAGTGAAAATATAAATAAAAACGAAGAACAAGATGAACAAGTAAAAAATGAAAAAGTAAATAAAATTTTAGAGAAAGCTAAAGCAAAGGGAAAAATAACATATGGAGATTTAGCAAAAGAATTAGATGATGCAAATGCAGAGCAAATAGACAAAGTATTTGATGCGTTTGAAAAAATGGGAGTAAGTCTAAATGATGATTTAGATGAAGAACCAGATATAGACGATTTAAAAGAAGTAGAAGATTTAAAATTAGATGAAATAACAGCAGATACAAATTATGAAGGAATAAATGTAGATGACCCAGTAAGAATGTATCTAAGAGAAATAGGAAGAATACCACTTTTAACATTTGAACAAGAGCTAGATTTAGCAAAAAGAATATTAAAAGGAGATGAAGAAGCTAAAAAAGAATTAGCAGAATCAAACTTAAGATTGGTTGTAAGTATTGCTAAAAAATACGTTGGTAGAGGAATGTTATTCTTAGATTTAATCCAAGAAGGAAATATGGGACTAATAAAAGCTGTTGAAAAATTTGATTATACAAAAGGATTCAAATTTAGTACTTATGCTACTTGGTGGATTAGACAAGCAATCACAAGAGCAATTGCAGACCAAGCAAGAACTATAAGAATACCAGTTCATATGGTAGAAACAATAAATAAATTAATAAGAACATCAAGACATCTATTACAACAATTGGGAAGAGAGCCAACGCCAGAAGAAATAGCAGCAGAAATGGAAATTCCAGTAGAAAAAGTTATGGAAATTCAAAAAATAGCTCAAGACCCAGTATCATTAGAAACACCAATAGGAGAAGAAGATGATAGTCATTTAGGAGATTTTATCCAAGATGAAGATAGTCCAGCACCACAAGATTCAGCAGCATATACAATGCTTAAGGAACAATTAGAAGAAGTAATGAATACATTAACACCAAGAGAAGCAAAAGTATTAAAATTAAGATTTGGATTAGAAGATGGAAAAGCAAGAACATTAGAAGAAGTAGGACGTGAATTTGATGTAACACGAGAAAGAATAAGACAAATAGAAGCAAAAGCATTGAGAAAATTAAGACATCCAAGTAGAAGCAAAAAATTAAGAGACTACATGAATTAATATTATCTAAAATACGGAGGAAAAAATGAATCAAATAGTACAATTTGTAGAAAATATAAAAGCATTAGATGTTGTTGATATAGTAGTCGCAATATGTATAATAATATTATTTAAAGTACTTAGCCCTAGTATATCATATCTAATTGTAAAATTATTTAAATTTAAGGCAAGTAAAAGACAAATAAAAGAAAGTGCGTTTTATAATCCTTTAAAAGTATTTTTTACAATACTTGGAGTATATTTAGCAGTATGGATATTAAAAGAACCGCTAAATATATCACAAGGAGTAATGACAGTAGTAAATCAAATTTTTGAAATAATAAGCGTATTAGCATTTGCTAAAGCATTAGCAGCTAGCTTTACAATGAATTCAACACTTATAAAGAGAACAAAAAGAAGATGGAAGAAAGAAATAGACGACTCAATGCTTGAGTTTGGCCTAAAAGTTTTAAGAGCAGTAATATATATAATAGCACTTTTTATAGTTTTATTAATCTTAAATATAAATTTAGGAGGTCTTGTTGCAGGATTAGGAATAGGTGGTATTATAATAACACTTGCTGCACAAGATACAGCTAAAAATATATTTGGAGGATTTGTATTATTATTAGATAAACCATTTAATGTGGGAGATTGGATTGAAACACCAAATTATCAAGGAACTGTGGAAGATATAACATTTAGAACAACAAGAATAAGAAATTTTGAAAATTCAATAGTAAATATTCCGAATTCCACAATAGCAGATGCAGCAATAATTAATTGGACAAAAATGGAAAAACGAAAATACACTTTAGATTTATCGTTTTCATTTGAAACAACATCAGAACAAATGAAGCAAGTATCAGATAAGATAAAAGAATTACTATTTATTAATCCAAAGGTTTTAGATGATGATATAGTAGTAAGTTTTAAGAAGATAGAAGATGATGGACTAGATTTATATATAGAATTATTCTTTAATACAACAGCATATAAAGATTATTTAGATGCTGTAGATGAATTAAATAGAGCAATAATAGATGTAGTACATAATCTAGGATTAAAATTAGCATATCCATCAAGTAAAGTTTTTGTACAAAATAACTAGATATTAACAAGATTAGAATGGCCTCTAATCTTGTTTTTTCATCTATAATTAATAAAAAAATGTTCACATTATAGACATAAATAGTATTTATAATATATAATATATATGAGTAAAAAAGTAAGGAGAGTATGATTATGGGAGATAATTGTATTTTAATTGTAGATGATGAACAGAGAATGAGAAAATTAATAAAAGATTTTTTGGTAGCTAAAGGATATAGTATTTTAGAGGCAGAAGATGGTGAAAAAGCATTAGAAGTATTTGAAAATAATAAAAATAAGATAAGCCTTATATTGTTGGATGTAATGATGCCAAAACTTGATGGTTGGTCTGTTTTAAGGCAAATTAGACAAGAATCAAAAGTACCTATAATTATGCTAACAGCAAGAGGGGAAGAACAAGATGAATTATTTGGATTTGAACTTGGAGTAGATGAATACATATCAAAACCGTTTAGTCCAAAAGTATTGGTTGCAAGAGTAGAGGCAATATTAAGAAGAACAAATAAAGACCCAAAAGAAGTGAAAAATTATGATGGAATAGAAATTGATAAAGAAGGAAGAACAGTAAAAGTAGATGGAAAACCAATAGAGCTAAGTTTAAGAGAATACGAATTATTAGTTTATTTAGTAGATAATGAAAATATAGCATTATCAAGAGATAAAATATTAAATAATGTATGGAATTATGATTATTATGGGGACTCAAGAACAATTGATAGCCATATAAAGAAAATAAGACATAAATTAGGTAAAAAAGGAAAATACATAAAAACAATAAGAGGTATAGGATATAAATTTGAAACTAAATAGAAGAGGTAAATAAAGTGGTAAAAAAGCAGAATCCTTTTAAATCAGTAAGAGTAAAGTTGTTTATAACATTATCATTAATAATAATTGGAATTATCACATTTTTAATATTGGTTAATAACTTTGTATTTGGAACATTTTATTTATACAGTAAGAAACAGGCACTAAAATCTGTATATGAAACAGTAAATGATTATTATAATGGCGAAGAAAATGGAGATTTAGAAAGTGAATTAGAACCAATATCAATAAAAAATAATTTTGATATATTAATTAGAAATGACCAAAATGTGAATGTATATACATCTAACAAAGACTTCTTCTCTGCATTTGGACAAATGAATGAAATGACTAGTAGGTTTGATACAGGAGCAGGGGATATAATAGAAGAAAAAGATAATTATGTTATTAGTAAAATAAAAGATAGTAAAAACGGACTTACATATGTACTACTTGCAGCAACACTTGATAACGGCTACTTATTGTATATAAGAATACCAATAAATTCTATACAAGAAAGTGTAAAGATTTCAAATAATTTCTTATATTTAATGGCAGGAGTTGCAATATTAATAGCAGCTGTAATAGTATCATATGTATCAAGGAAATTTACAGACCCAATCCTTGAATTAAATGCAATCGCAAAGAAAATGGCAAACTTAGATTTTAGCCATAAATACAGAACAACAGATGCTGATGATGAAATAAATAATTTAGGAAAAAGTATAAATTTGATGTCTGAAAAATTGGAAAAAACAATTAAACAATTAAGAAATACTAATATAGAACTAGAAAAAGATATAGAAGAAAAATCAAAATTAGATGAAATGAGAAAAAGCTTTATTTCAGACGTATCGCATGAGTTGAAAACACCAATAGCATTAATACAAGGATATAGTGAAGGATTATTAGAAAATGTAAATTCAGATGAAGAAAGTAGAAAGTTCTATGCAGAAGTTATCCTAGATGAAACAAACAAAATGGATAAATTAGTAAAACAACTTTTGGAACTTATGAAACTTGAATATGGAAAAAGAGAATTTAATGATACTAAATTCAATATTGTAGAATTAGAAAAAGAAGTAGTTAGAAAATCAAAAGTAATGCTTGAAGAAAAACAAGCAAAAGTAGAATTAAATACTCCAGATGAAATAAATGTATTAGCAGATGACTTTTATATAGAACAAGTAGTAACAAACTATATGACAAACGCTATAAAACATGTAGAAGAAGTAGATGGAGAAAAGATAATTAGAATAGAAAATGATGTAGATGTAGATAAAAATAAAGTAAGAGTTAAAGTGTTTAATACAGGAAAACAAATACCAGAAGAACATTTAAACAGAATCTGGAAAAGATTTTATAAAATAGATGCATCAAGAAACAGAAAAGATGGTGGAACTGGAATAGGCTTAGCATTTGTAAAAGCTGTTATGAATAATTACGGTAATAGCTATGGAGTAGTAAATAAAGAAAATGGAGTAGAATTTTACTTCGATTTAGAACTAAAAATATGAGACTTTTAGGGACGGTCCTTAAAAGTCTCATTTCTTTTTCGGGTATGGTTTAATAGTATCTGTTCTATATAGTAAATAGTCAATACTAGTTTTATAAAAATCAGCAAGTTTTGAAAGTAGTTCCAAAGGAATACTTCTTTTTCCTGATTCATAATAGGAATAAGCAACTTGTGATATTTTTAAATATTTACTTAATTCAATTTGTGTTAAATCATTATCTTCTCTTAAATTTCGTATACGGGTTTCCATTATTTTTATACCTTCTTTTTATTTTATAAAAAAATTATAAAATAAAACAAAATGTTATATTGACTTTTAAAACAAATTGTTATAAAATTTAACAAAAAGAGAGGAAAAGAATAATGAAAAAACTAAGGAAAAATACAGGAATAACTTTAATAGCATTAGTAGTAACAATAGTAATATTATTAATATTGGCAGGAGTTTCAATTTCTATGCTAACAGGTCATAATGGAATATTAACTCAAGCACAAAATGCAAAAGAAGAAACTGAGATAGCAAGTGAAAAAGAAGCAATACAGCTGACAATAATAAATAAAGAATCAACAGATAATAGTAAATATGATATAGGAGAAGAACTAAGAGATAGAACTTTATCCAATGGAGATAATTGGAAAATAGTATCAGTAAATGAAACAAAAGAAATTTATGGAACAGGATGGAAATATGTAGATAAAGGTACAAATTTAGAAAATTATGGAGAAACAAAATATAAATGGGTAATAAATGAAGAAACAGGTGATGTAGTAAGATTACCAGATGAGGTAACAAAATTATCATATGGAGATAATTTAGGAGTAAAAGATGGAATAGTGTTAAATGTAGACCCAATAAATATGGGAGATAACAGTTCGTGGGGAGATGGAGTAACTTTATATGGAGTAGAAGAAGGAGATGGATATGGATGGAATGGAACAGAGTTTAAATTCGATGGACAAAATGACTATATAGAAGTATATACAGATGGAGTAAATATAGATAGTGGAATTACTTTTGAATTTTATTGTAGTGCTCCAAATGGTAGAGATATATTTATGTTGGGAAAAACGATAAGAAATCCAGAAATTAGTTGGACTAATAAATTTAGAATGCAATTTTTACAAAGTATAAAAAGATTAAATTGTTGTATGTCTGGATTGGATTCAATGTCTGATTGGAAAGAGAATAATATTTTGAATAAACATTGGATAAAAAAGAATGTGGAAGGAAATTTTCAAGGAGAAGATGGAGGTTATATAACAGTAACAGCAGATATAAAGAATAATAAAGTAGCAGTATATTGGAATGGAGAATTTAAAGGAGAAACAACTTGTAGCCATGATTGGATGATAAATGGAGGGTTAACAGATAGTTCAATACCTTTTACAATAGGATTAGTAATAAGTGGAACAAGTTATTCCGAAAATTATTCTGAAATAGATTTATATGCATGTAGATTATATAATAAAGTATTAACAAGTGAAGAAATAAAAGATAATTATAATAAAACAGTAACATATCATAATGTATTAGTACAAGATGAAAATAAATAAAATATAGCTGCAAAATTAGGTTTAGTTCCTAATTTGCAGCTTTTGTCGAATTTTGACGATGAAAAGTTCTTTACAAATCAAGAAAAATGTAGTATTATATTACTTGAGTTAACTCAAAATAAATTTTTTCAAGTTTAATTTATAACATTTTTATATTGTTTTTAAATCTAAAAATTCCAAAAAGAAAATATTTATATGGAGGGAAATTATATAGTCATGTTTCGATATAGTACTATATATATTAATCTTGTTAGTTTTTTTATCACGCTTATTATATTCTTATTTGGAGAATATGTTATTTCAAATTATGATACTTTTACTAAAAAAAGTTCATTAAGAGCAGGATTTCAAGTCGAAAATATTTCAAATGAAATAGCACAAGAAAACGTAATACAAGAAGATACAAATGAAGAAGAAAAAGAAACCAAAGAAAATTGGTATTTAGAAATTCCTAAAATAAATCTAAAAGCCCCAATAAGTGAAGGAACAACTTCTGAAGTTATGGATGATTATATAGGCCATTTTGAAGAAACATCAAAAGACCTAGGAAATATCGGACTTGCCGCACATAATAGGGGATATAAGAATAATTATTTTAGAGATTTAAAACAGTTACAAGAAAATGATGAGATTTATTATACTCATAATGGAAAGACAAGAAAATATGTAGTAACTAAAAGTACTATAATAAAAGATACTGATTGGACATATTTAGAAGAAACACAAGAAAATACAATAACACTTATCACGTGTGTTGAAAATCAGCCAGAATACAGAAGATGCATTCAAGGAGAAGAAAAAAATTGAAAGGAGTAGAAGTATTTGAATCTTTTAAAATTAAAAAATAAAAAAAACAATAAGGAAAATTGGAAAATAAAATTAAAAAAACTATCAATAGTTTTAATAGCACTAATTGTAAATTGTTTTGCATTTTTAAATGCAAGTTATGCAGCAAATATTAATTCAGCAGATTTACATTCATTAGGATATTGTGGAAATTTATTAAAATATAAAGGAGTTATTGTAAAAGTAGCATATGTTGTATATACAAATGATAAAATAAATTATCCTGCTTATTGTCTAGATAAAACTAAAGAAGGTGTAGGAGATATAACATATTCTGTATCTGTAACTGATGCAATCAAAGATGTAGGATTATGGAGAATTATTATTAATGGATATCCTTATAAAACAATAGAAGAATTAGGAGTTGCAAATAAAGAAGAAGCATTTACGGCAACTAAACAAGCTGTTTATTGTTATATTCATGGAAATAGATTAGAAGATTATGAACCTATTGGAGAAGCAGGAGAAAGAACACTAAATGCTATGAAAAAAATAGTAAATGATGCTAACAATTCTACTGAAACAAAAATATCAAGTACAATAACAATAAATAAAAATGATGGAGAATGGAAACAAGATAGTATTGATAAAAATTATGTATCAAAAACATATAGTGTAAGTGCAGGAGCACAAATATCTGATTATATAATAACATTAACAAAAGAAGGTTCTGATAATCTTGGAGGAATAAAATTAACAGATGAAGAGAATCATGAACAATTTAATGGATTAAGCTTATTTAAGCCAAATCAAAAATTTAAAATATTAATTCCTATCAAAAATCTAACAGAAGATGGAGAAATTAATATAGAAGTAAGTGCACAAATAAAAACAAAACCATTATTATATGGAACAGCACCAAGTGGTAATTTACAAGATTATGCACTAACAGGAGATTTCTATGAAAACGGAAATGGAAATGCAAAAGATAATTATTATAAAAATGAAACAAAAATAATAATTGTTAAAAAAGACCAAGAAACAGGAAATGCTTTAGAAGGAGTTGAATTCCAATTATTAGATGAAAATAAAAATGTAGTATATACAGATTTAAAAACAGATAAAGAAGGGAAAATTATAATTGATAATTTAATACCAGGAACATATTATTTAAAGGAAACAAAAACTATAGATGGTTATGAATTATATGAAAACTTAATTAATGTAGATATTTCTTTAAATCAAGAAGTAACTGTAACTGTAAACAATAATAAAGAAGATGAACCAGAAATAGAAACTAAAGAAGAGAAATCAAAGGAAATATTAAGCAAAGATGTAGCACAGGAAAAAGTAAAGAAATTACCAGTAACAGGTATGTAAAAATAGTTAAAAACATCGCTTTTGATAAGAAAAATCTTATTAATTGCGATGTTTTCTAAGTAAAAAACAGAAAATAAAATTAGAAAAACGTTAAAAATATTATAAATTTTGCTAGTTGAATTTGTTTGCTTACTTTGGTATAATATAAAAGTGTAGAAATATTAAAACATAAAATTAAAGGAGAGTAGATTTTTAAATGTTAGTACAACTGATTTTTTTGGCAATTTTGATTTTAGTAAATGCTTATTTTGCAGCTAGTGAAATTGCCTTTATTTCCTTAAATGATGCAAAAATAGAAAAACAAGCAAAAGAAGGAAATAAAAAAGCAAAACAAATAGAAAGTATGTTAAAAACGCCAAGTAAGTTTTTAGCAACAATACAAATAGGAATTACCTTAGCAGGATTCTTATCAAGTGCGTTTGCATCAGATGCATTTGCAGAAAGACTATCACCAGTGTTATATAATTTAATGCCTTTTCTTAGTTTAAGTGCATGGAATAATATATCAATTATATTAATCACAATTATATTATCATTCTTTACATTAGTATTTGGAGAATTAGTACCAAAACGTTTAGGAATGAAACATTATGAAAAAATAGCATTTGGAACAATAGGAGTAATTAGAGCAATTTCAATTATAACATCACCATTCGTAAAACTATTAACAGGAGTAACAAATGGTATATCAAAAGCATTTGGAGTCGAAGAGAGTGATGAAGATGAAGTAACAGAAGAAGAAATAAAAATGATGGTTGACCAAGGTGAAGAAAAAGGAACTATTGAAGAAGAAGAAAAAGAATTAATAAATAATGTATTTGAATTTAATGATATTACAGTATCAGAAATAATGAGACATAGAAAAGATATATTTGCAGTAGATATTAATATAAGTAAAGAAGAATTAATGGAAGAATTATCAAAACATAGATATTGTTATAGCAGAATACCAGTATATGATGAAACAATAGATGAAATAAAAGGTATTTTGTATATAAAAGATGTATTAAAAAATATTGATAAGAAAAGTTTCAAAGTAAAAAATCTTGTAAAGGATGCATATTTCGTTTCACAAAATAGATTAATTAATGAAGTTTTTAAAGACTTACAAAGACATAAAACTCAAATTGCAATTATAGTGGATGAGTATGGTGGAACAGCAGGACTTGTGACTATGGAAGATATACTAGAAGAATTAGTTGGCGATATATATGATGAATATGATAAAGTAGAAAAAGAATATGAAAAAATTGATGATAACACATATATGATATCAGGAAGTATGCCAATTTATGATGTAAATAAATTACTAGATGCTAAAATTCCAGAGGGGGATTATGATACAATTTCAGGATATTTACAAGAAGAATTGGGAAGAATACCAGAAGATGAAGAAAATCCAGTTATAGAAACTAAATATGTAACATTTAAAATAGAAAAATCTGAAGATAAAAGAATATTAAAAATAAAAGCATGTAAAAATAATGTAGAAAAAGATGAACAAGAAGAAAATGATGAAACAGAAGAATAAGAGAGGATTGGTAATATGAAAAGAACATTTATAATAAGATGTGTAATAATAGCAGTATTAATAATAGCAATAATTGTGGGAGTATCTGCTTATTTTATCTATCAAAATGGAAAGAAATATGAAATAGAAGAAGTAAAACAATATAATTATTTTTCATTAAGAAAAGATAACCTTTTTGGTGTAATAGATAGAAACGGAAATATAATAATAGAACCAACATATGATGACGTAAAAATACCAAACCCAGAAAAGCCAGTATTTGTATGCTATGAAGGAGATAGTACAAAAGTATTAAATGAAAGAAAAGAAGAGATTTTAACAGATTATGATAAAGTAGAACCAATCCAATTACAAAATACGGTTAATGATTTAATATATGAAAAAAGTGTATTAAAATACCAACAAGATGGAAAATATGGATTGATAGATTTTGAAGGAAAAAGAATTACTAAACCAATATATGACTCAATAGATAGTTTAAATTATAAAGAGGGACAACTTTTAGTAAAACAAGATGGAAAAACAGGCGTAATTAATATAAAAGGAAATACATTAATTGATATAAAATATGACCAAATAAATGTAGATGGATATTACACTAAAGAAAATGGATATAATTATTCAGGCTATATTGTATCTACAACAACAGACCAAGGTTATAGATATGGATATATAAATTATGATGGAAAATTATTATTAGAACCTAATTATAATCAATTATCTAGAGTAACACAAATACAAGATAATAATAATGCCTATATTATATGTGCTGAGAATGGTAGATATGGTGTTATGAAAAATGATGAGAGCATAATTCCAAATGAATATCAATCAATTGATTATGACGAAGGAAATAATTTATTTACTATAGAGAAAAGCAAGAAATATGGTATTGCAAATATTGATGGAAATATAATTGTTCCTACAGAATATAACCAGATAGACATAACAGGAGTTTACTTATATGCTACAAATGAACAAGGTGTAGTGGTATATAATAGTGATGGTACACAAGCAAATATAGATACAAATATTGCTATAATAAATACAAGTAATGAAAAATATAAAATTAGAATAGATAATTCTAACGGAACAAAATATGGTGTTATAGATAAAGAAGGACAACAAGTTATTGATGAAAAATATAATTATATTGAATATTTATTTGATGATTATTTTATAGCAAGTACTGAAAATTCAAAATTAGGTATAATTGATGATAAAGATAATGTTAAAGTAGAAATAAATAATGATTTATTACAAAAAATAGAAGGAACAGATATTATTCAAACAATGACAGCAAGTGATAATGTAACTAGATTATATGATAAGTCATTAAATAAAATTTGTGAAATGGCTAATGCAAATATAGAAGTAAAAGATAATTATATAAAGATTTCAAATACAGAAGAAACAAAGTATTTTAGTAAAGAAGGAAAAGAATTAAGAAATACTGAAGTTTACCCAAATAATACTTTATTTGCTAAAAACGAAAATGGTAAATGGGGGTTTGCAAAGAAGAATGGAGATACAGTTGTAGAAGCTAAATATGATAGAGTAACAGAATTTAACGAATATGGTTTTGCAGGAGTAGAATTAGATGGAAAATGGGGAGTATTAAATTCTAAAGGTGAAGAAATACTTGCTCCAACATATGTTTTTAATGATGAAACTGAACCATATTTTATAGGTCAATATTATCAAGTAAAATATGCATTAGGTGGAGTATATTATACAGATTTGAATAATAATGAATAAAAAACGTGAATTAGAAAAAATTTATTAAATAGGGAGTAACCAATATGTTATTTCCTATTTTTTATATCTAAAAATATATAAAATAGAGTTTGCTTTGATATATTTTAAGGTATAATCAAGGATAATTTAGAATATATGAAATAAAATTAGAAATGGAGTTAATAGAATTTACAACGCAAGCAAGAAAAAAAACTAATTTAACACAAAGAGGGATAAGTGAAAAAAGTGGAGTAATACAACCTTCTATTGCTAAAATTGAAAATTTTAAAAGGTCACCGCAAGTAAAACTTTAATAAAATTATTATATCTAATGGGCTATACTTTAGGAGTTATTCCATTAGAAAAATAGAAATTTTAAATATATAAAAGGATAATACTAGTGAGGCTATTGAAAAAGTAGCTTCTTTTTTATGCATAAAATAAAATTTGTAATAGAAATGTAATACAAATTTTTAGTAAAACTATTTACAAAATATCTTATTTTTTATAAAATTAATACGTAGCATATACGATAATAATACATAATAAAAACTTATTTTCATTAACTAACGTTTATGTATAATTTATAAAAACGGAAAAATAATAAAACAAATGAGGAGGAGAACAAAATGAGAAAAATTAAAGCGAAAATGCAAGAAAAACTAACAAAAAAACAAACAGGTATTACTCTTATAGCATTAGTAATTACAATCATAGTCTTGCTAATCCTTGCAGGAGTAAGTATTGCAATGCTAACGGGTAATAATGGAATTTTAACTCAAGCACAGAATGCAAAAAATAAAACAGAAGAAGCAAGGATAGATGAAGAAAATAGACTAAATGAATATAACAATATTATAAATAATTATGTAAGTGGAGGAATAACAGAAGAAACGCCAACATTTGATGAAAATAGTTTAACAATAGGAGATGCAACAAATGTTGACAAATATGGCTGGAAAGTACCAAATTATACAGTTCAAGCAGGAGATATGACAACAAATGTGTGGAGATTATTTTACCAAGATAGTAATTATACTTATTTAATAACAGATGAATGTGTAGGAAGTTATAAGCCAAGTGATTATTACGGCGAATATACTAGTGGAGCAGATGTAAGTACAATAGGACAAAAATTAAATCCAATGCTTTTAACAGATGGAAATTTTTTTATAAATAGTTATAAATTTAGAAATATATTAGCAACGGCTTGGTTAACAGACCCCAATAAATGGGCAGAGTTTAAAAATGAGGATGCAGTATTTGCAATAGGAAGCCCAACAGTAGAATTGTTTGTAAAGTCATTTAATGCAACAGCCAATTCCAATGGAGCAAAAGAGATAAATTTGAAGATAGAAAAAGGTGTAGGAGTTTATGGATATACAGAAGATACAACTTCAGGTCAGCTACAGACAAGCTATAATAATGGGATTTATAATAATGGAGATATATGGTGGTTATCTTCTCCATATGATAATATGACTATGTGTGAGTTTGTTGTGAATTATAACTATGAACAGTTCAGTGACTATGGTTTAGTGGATAGTTATTCATATTATGTCCGCCCAGTAGTTTGTATCCCAACATCTGTGTTTGATAGTAAATACTTATCTTCATTAGTTAATGAATAAGAATTGGATTTATGCAAGTAAAACTAAAAATGTACACAACATCTAGTAGGCTTTTGGTTTACTGATGTTTCAAAAGGTAGGACTTAGTTGAAGGTGTGTTTGGTTATTGCCACATAGCTTCTATAAATTGTGGTTATACAACTAATGGTTGCATAAGAGATAATGTAAAAACCTTGTACTTTAGTAAGTAGTATAAACTAAAAATAGATAAATATATTTGCTAGTAGGATTTTCGAAAGAAAGTATATTTTAGAAATATTTTTTCAGTAGTGATGTGTATTGCTACTGTTTTATTTTGTTTGGAAATTTTGAGACAAAAAAGCTCCGTCCCCAAAATTCTCATTTAGGTTTATTTTTTTAAAATATGTAAATAATAATATTGGTGGTTGTTATGAAATTAGGTCTAGCTTTATCTGGTGGTGGGATAAGAGGAATAGCTCATGCAGGAGCATTAAAAGCATTAGAAGATAATAATATAAAAATAGATGTAATAGGAGGAACGAGTTCAGGAGCATTAATAGGTTCATTATATGCACTGGGATATACACCTTATTATATTTACATATTATTTAAAAGATATGCCAAAGAAATAGCAGGAATAAATTCAATGCCTATAATAAATGGAATAGGAAATTATATGATGAGTAAAAAGGTTGAAATAACAGGTTTGAAAACAGGCAGAAGTTTAGAAAGGACGTTTAATGATTTAGCAAATAGAAAAGGAGTAAAAGAAATAGGAGAAATAAAAACTATGCCAATAGTAATACCTGCAGTAGATATAAAAGAAGCAAAAGAATATATATTCACAAATAGTGTACCAAATGTGGAAAACAAAGAAAAATATATAACACATATAAGGGTTGGAAAAGCAGTAAGAGCAAGTAGTAGTTTCCCAGCAGTATTTTGCCCTTGCGAATTTGAAACACATCAATTTATGGATGGAGGAGTTTTGGATAATGTACCAGTGATAGAAGTAAAAAAACAAGGAGTAGATAAGGTAATTGCGATAAATTTTAAATCAGACGAAGTAGACAGTGAAAGTAATATAATGGATTTAACAATGAGAACAATAGATATAATGGGAAATAAAATATCTAAAGAAAGTTTAGAAAAAAGTGATTTAGTAATAACAATACAAACAGATAAAGCAGGACTTTTAGATGTTGAAAAATTAGATAGTTGTTATGAATATGGTTATAAAGCGATAATAGAAAATCTTGATAAAATTAAACAAGTTTTAAAAGATAACTGAATATAATAAGAAAAAGAATGAAAGGAATGAATTTAATAATGGAAATTAGATATTTTGACCATGCGGCTACAACAATGGTAAATCCAGCGGTATTAGAAGAAATGTTACCATATCTAAAAGAAAAATATGGAAATCCATCATCTTTGTATACTTTAGGAAGAGAAGCTAAAAGAGCAATTGAAGAAGCAAGGAAAAGAGTAGCAGATATTTTGAATTGTGAACCAAATGAAGTATATTTTACAGCAGGAGGTTCTGAAAGTGATAATATGGCACTTAAAGGATTAGCTCATAGTAATTATAATAAAGGAAAACATATAATAACATCAAAAATAGAACATCCAGCAGTATTACATACATGTAAAGCTTTAGAAAAACAAGGTTTTAGAATAACGTATTTAAATGTTAATAAAGATGGAATAGTGGATTTAAATGAATTAAGAAGGTCAATAAGAAATGACACAATACTGATTAGTATAATGTTTGTAAATAATGAAATAGGAACAATTGAGCCAATTGAAGAAATAGCTAAAATAGCTAAAATGTATAATATAACTTTTCATACAGATGCAGTACAGGCATGTCGGACATATTCCTATTGATGTAAAGAGAATGGGAATAGATATGCTTTCTCTATCAGGACATAAATTAGGAGCACCAAAAGGTGTAGGGGCTTTATATGTAAAAAGTGGAATAAAATTAGAAAAATTAATAGATGGAGGACATCAAGAAAGAGATAAAAGAGCTGGAACTGAAAATGTAGCAGGAATTGTAGCTTTAGGAAAAGCTTGTGAATTAGCAAGAGAAAATTTAAATGAAAGTGGAAAGTATTTAAAAGTAATAAGGGAATATTTTATAACAAAAGTAGGAGAGAAAATTCCAACAGCAAAATTAAATGGTTCAAGAACAAATAGAATACCAAGTAATAGTAATTTTTGCTTTCAAGGAATAGATGGAGAAGCATTATTATTAAATTTAGATGCTAGAGGAATATGTGCATCGGCAGGTTCTGCGTGCTCTTCAGGTTCAAGTAATCCTTCACATGTATTAACTGCAATAGGATTATCACCTGAAGAAGCACATTCTAGTTTAAGAATAAGTTTTGGAGAAGAAAATACAAAAGAAGATGTAGATTATTTAGTAAATAGTATAGTTGAGATAATTGAAAAGTTAACTTCTTAAAATAGCAATTGCACATTTAATACCATCAACGGCAGCAGACATTATTCCACCAGCATATCCAGCTCCCTCACCACAAGGATATAATCCAATTATATTTGAATTTAAATCTTCATTATTTCTTAAAATTCTAACAGGAGAAGAAGAACGAGTTTCTACTCCTGTTAAGATACTGTCTGGGTCAGAAAATCCACTTAGTTTAGTATCAAAATATTTAATACCGTCTATTAAAGTATTACTAACAAATTTAGGTAATATTTCTTGAAGATTAGATAAAGTAACACCTGGTAAATATGATGGTTTTACTTTTCCAATGAATTCAGATTTTCTATTTTCCATAAAATCTTCTACTCTTTGAATTGGTGCATGATAATTAGAACCACCTAAGATAAAAGCTTTATTTTCTAAATCTTTTTGGAATTGTATTCCTAAAAGAGGTGAATCACCCTTAAAATCATCTGGTGTTACATTAACTAAAATAGCACTATTAGCATTTTTGCCGGTCTCTTAAGTAATTACTCATACCATTTGTTACAATTGTGTTTTTATCACTAGAAGATGCAATAACAACACCTCCTGGGCACATACAAAAAGTATAGCAAGAACGTCCTGTTTTAGAATGGTAAGCAAGTTTATATTCAGCAGGAGGCAACTTTAATTTTGTAGAAGTTCCATATTGGGCTTTATTAATTGAATCTTGTAAATGTTCAATCCTAACACCAACAGAAAAATTCTTCTTTTCCATTAAAATACCCTTTTCATAAAGTTTAAAAAAAGTATCTCTTGCACTATGACCAATTGCAAGGACAACATGTGTTGCAGGTAATTCAAAAATATTTCCATTATTAGTACAAATAACAGATTTTATTTTATTATCTTTTATATTAAAATCTATAGCTTTGGTATTAAATAAAAATTTACCACCTTTAGAAATAATATATTCTCTAATATTTTTTATAATGTTAATTAAGTTGTCTGTTCCTATATGAGGTTTAGCAAGGTAAAGAGTAGATTCTGGGGCTCCAAAATTTACAAATTCTTGTAAAACCTTTGAACAAAATGGAGAATGGATACCTGTTGTAAGTTTACCATCAGAAAAAGTACCAGCTCCTCCTTCCCCAAATTGTACATTAGAAAGAGGATTAAGTTTACCATTATTTCTAAAATTATTTACAACTTCTTGTCTTTTTTCAATGGCATCTCCTTGTTCAATTACAGTAGGTTTAAGTCCGTTTTGAACCATAGTAAGAGCAGCAAAAAGACCACTAGGGCCAGAGCCAATAATAAGTGGAGTTTTTTTATCTAAATTATTTATTTCTATATTAGGTAATGTTTTTTTTGTTACCTTTTCAAATTTTTTATATTTATTTTCATTTTTTAATTCTAAATTAATAGAATAATTATAATGAACATCATCTTTTTTTCGTGCATCAATTGACTTTTTTACAATATGCCAATTTGAAATATCACTAGGATTAATTTTATATTTTTTAATTACTAAATCAATGATTTTATCATCTTCTATATTCTCATAAATTTTTATATTACTAATTTTTACCATATACGTACTCCTAAAAAAATATATAACTATTATAGCATATAAATTTATTCTGTGCTATAATAAACAAGAATAAGAAAATAAAAAATGGTGATAAAATGGAAGAAAAGTGGAATGATAGAACTGAAATGCTAATTGGCAAACGAGCAGTAAAGAAATTAGAAAAGGCAAAAGTTATTGTCTATGGTATAGGTGGAGTAGGTTCATATGCAGTAGAAGCTTTAGCAAGAGCAGGAGTAGGACATTTGGTATTAGTAGACCCAGATACTATTTCCATAACAAATATAAATAGACAATTACATAGTAATACAAAAACAATTGGAATGTTAAAAACAGAAGCTATGAAAAATAGGATATTAGAAATAAATCCTAATGCTAAAGTTGATACATATAGTTTTAAAAATATAGAGATAGATGAGGAAAATCTAATAGATAAAAGTTATGATTATGTAATAGATGCAGTTGATACTGTAAAAACTAAGCTAAAGGTAATAGAAAAAGCAAAAGAAGAGGAAATTCCTGTAATATCAGCAATGGGAGCTGGGAATAAATTAGATGCAACAAAATTTGAAGTTACAGATATTTCAAAAACAGATACATGCCCTCTAGCAAAAGTAATTAGAAAAGAATTAAGAAAGAAAAATATAAAAGATGTAAAGGTAGTTTATTCAAAAGAAGAACCAAAGGTAAAAGGAAAAACACCAGCAAGTATATCATTTGTACCAGCAGTTTGTGGACTAATTCTTGCAGGAGAGGTAATAAACGATATTATTAAATAATATGAGGAATTATATGGAGAGAAAAGAAGGAAAAATAGTAAAAGCAATAAATTTAATAATGAAGATATTTTGGATTTTTGTTATAGGTAGTGTATTTGGTTTTGTTATAGAAATGCTATATGCTACAATATACACAAGAACTCTTGTTATAAGACAAGGATTAATATATGGACCATTTGTTCAAGTATATGGAATGGGGGCTGTCGCTTATTATTTTTTAATAAGGAAATTTAAAGAGCCTAAAGAAGCATTTTTTGCAGGAATGATAATGGGTGGAGTTTTAGAATATTTATGCTCATTTTTCCAAGAGATTTTATTTGGAACTATTTCTTGGGATTATAGTAATAGATTTTTAAGCTTAAATGGAAGAACCTGTTTATTATATTGTGTATATTGGGGAATTATAGCACTATTATTCTTAAAAATAATATATCCTTGGCTAAAGAATATAGAACCACTTATTTATAAAAGAAGTGTTAGAATTATAACTGTATTTTTAATGATTTTTATGACATTTGATATTACAATATCTGTGTTAGCAGCAAGCAGACAACAAGAAAGACATGATAATATACCACCTAAAAATGATTTGGATGTATTTTTAGATAAAGCATATCCAGATGAATTATTAGATAGGATTTATAATAATAAAAGGGAAATAGAGTAAATCTATTTAATAAATTCAACTAAAAAATAATCAGTTCTAAGGACTTCCTATGTAGAATACAATTAAACAAAAGTATTTTACATAGGGGGTTTTTCTTTATGAGTCAAAGATATAAACATAGCTTATCTTTAGCAGGTAAAATATCAATAGAAGAAAGAAGTATAGAACTTGCTAAATATATAGTAGAAACAAAAGATACAGTAAGAGGGGCAGCTAAAAAATTTGGTATTAGTAAAAGTACAGTACATAAAGATGTGTCAGAAAGACTAAAGAAAATAAATCCAGAATTAGCTAAAAAAGTAAGAGTTGTTTTAGATGAAAATAAAGCAGAAAGACATATAAGAGGGGGCTTAGCGACTAAAAGAAAATATGGACACTAATGGAAAATGAAAAAATCACCTTTTTACAAAAATCGACATAAAATATAATAGCCTGATTAGATTGAGGTGAATTTATATGCAAATAAAAAAAGGTGATATAGTAGGGAGAAAGTCATATGGTAAAGATATATTATTTAAAGTAAATAATATAGTAAAGAAAACATATGAAGATGTTGCTATTCTAAATGGTATAACTAAGAGGATTGAGGCAGATAGTAAAATTTCAGATTTAGAAATTATTTCTAAAAAGATAGTAAAAGAAAAAATTAGAAAATTTGATGAAAACTTGGAGAAAAGAATTCATACAAAAACAGATAAAAGATATACAAATGAAATAAAAACAGGGAGAATACTTCATTTAGATGGCGATAAAAAATATAGTGAAAAATCATATCATTATTATCAGAAAATGGGCTTAAATGCAGTTGTAAAAAATATTCCAGAATATAAACAGCCAAAAGTAGTAAAACACTTATTGGAAATATATAAACCAGATATTCTTGTTATAACTGGACATGATGGTATGTTAAGAAGAGGAATTAAGTATCATGATGTCTATAATTATAGAAATTCAAGATATTTTATAGAAACAGTTAAACAAGCTCGTGAGTTTGATAAAAAAGAAGGTGGTGATTTAGTAATCTTTGCAGGAGCATGTCAAAGTTATTTTGAAGCATTGATTTCAGCAGGAGCAAATTTTGCATCATCTCCAGCAAGAATTTTAATAGGTTTTTTGGACCCGTTGATAGTAGCAGAGAAAGTAGCTACCACAGAAAGGTATAAATATATAACAATTGATGATATTGCTTATGAATTAAGAGATGGAAAAGATGGAGTAAGTGGAATTGGTGCAAAAGGAAAATTGAATAGAATGTAAATATAAACCAACTTAACACAATTGTAACACAAATGTAATATCAATGTAAAACAACAAAAGTAAAATCACGAATGCATTGAAAATAAAGGAATACAAAGGAAAAACAAGACTCGAGCTTTTTTGACAAAAATAGCTAAAAATGCTATAATCAAGCTATCTTAAGGGAAGGTGATAGCATGATTTGTAAATCAGATATAGCAAATCTAAAAACTGATATCATAGAGAAGATAGGACAAAAGATAATTGTTAAAGGGTCTTTAGGTAGAAGTAGAGCCTTTGAGAAAGAAGCTACAATAGAAAAAGCATATCCAAACATTTTTGTTGTAAAATATGAAGAAAATAATAGAAATGTAACATATAGTTACACAGATATTTTAACTAGAACTGTTGAAGTAGATGTATTTGATGGAGAACATTATTCACCATTAATACCACCAGCTCCAGAACAAAAGCAAAGAAGAACATCATTGTAAATAATAAGAAGCAGAGAAAATTCTGCTTTATTTTTTTTGCTAATTTAGGAATAAAAAATTAAAACCTCCAATATATATGAATAAAGAATAAAAAGGAGGTAAATATAAATGGCTTTAGAAACAGTAAAAGAAAATTTACGTGTTAATAAATTAGTGGCAACTAAAAGCGAATTAATCCTAGTAGAAGGAGATATGATAGTTCCAGACTCTAAACCAGATATTTTGAATACAATTTGTACAAGTGGGGTTGTATGCATTTATAAAAAAGAGGTTTTAGAAGGAAAGGTAAGAATTGATGGAAATATTGATACATATATAATGTATATGTCAGAAGATGAGCAATCAAAAGTAAGAGGATTATCAACAAGCCTAGATTTTTCTGAGAGTTTACAGATTGCAAATGTGGAAGAAGGAATGGATACAAGAGTAACAACTAAATTGAAAAACATTGAATCCAAAGTAATAAATGGAAGAAAAATAGGAATAAAAGCAGCGATTGAAGTAGAAATAAAAGTATATTCAGTAGAGGATATAGATATAGTAAATGATATTGCAAATAGTGAAGGAATTCAAATGTTAAAAGAAAGCTTAAGAGTTAATTCTTTAGTGGGAACAGGTGAAAATAAAATTTTTGCAAAAGATACAATAAATATTAATAATACTGATAATTTAGCCGAGATATTAAAAGCAAATATAAATATAGGAAATAGAGACGTAAAAATTAGCTATAATAAAATTCTAACAAAAGCAGATGCAGAAGTAAAAATAATGTATTTAACAGAAGATAATAGAATAGGAACAATAACTACTAATATACCAGTGATAGGTTTTATTGATATTCAAGATGTAACAGAAGAAAATATTTGTGATGTTGATTATGAAATCAGAAACATTGTATTAAAACCAAATTCAGCTGAAGAACATTCAATTTATATAGAGGTTGAAATTGGAGTTGTAGCAGTTGTATATGAAGAAAAACAAATAGAACTGATACAAGATTTATATAGTCCAACAGAGAACCTAGAATTTAACCAAAGAAATATTTTAGCAATTACAGAAAAAAATGTATCCAAAAATATAAAACAAATAAGAGAAAAGATAGTATTAGAAAATTTGGGTGATAAAAATATTGTTGATGTAGATATTATGCCAGTAATAGAAAAAGAGCATAGAAATGGAAGTAGGATAGTGTATGAAGCGGAACTAGAATTAAAATTTATATTAGCAAATAGTAATTTAGATGTAGACACAAGTTTAGTAAAAATACCATTTGATTATAGTATAGAAGGTTTAGAAGATGATGAAAACACAAACGTAATTTTAACTATGGAAGTTGTAAATCAAGATTTTATAGTTCAAGATGGAGGAGTAGTAAACTGTAATGTTGATTTAGAAATGAATCAAGATTCATATAGAAATGCAAATATAAATGTTATAGATGAAATTGAAGCTTCAGGGGAAAGAGAGGAAGAGGATTATAGTATTTTAATGTATATTGTGAAAAAAGATGATTCATTGTGGAAAATAGCTAAGAAATTTGGAAGTACAGTAGAAGATATTGCAAGAACCAATGGAATAGAAGATGAAAATAATATAAATGTAGGGCAGAAATTGTTTATTCCACATTATACCAAAATTCCTGAAATGAACAATGTATAAAATTTATTCAAGACCAAGAATAAGGATTCCTAAAATATTTTTCAATAATGGAAAAATAGATAAGAAAAAATTTAGAAAAAGTTTTTATGTAATTATTGTTTTATTAATTGCTTTTAGTGTTTTAAAATATGTTTTAAATACAGTTTCACCGATTTTTGATACATTATGTGAATCACGTGCAAAATCTATTGCGACTACTGTTGTTAATGAAGAATCTTTAAATACAATGCAAAATTATTCATATGATGATATGTTTACAATAGAAAAAGATAGTAATGGTAATATAACTATGATTAAATCAAATGTTACTAACATAAATAAAATAACATCTGAAATAGCAATAAATATACAAAAAAGCTTAGATAAAAGAGGAAGGGAAGATATAGAAATAGCACTTCGGAAGTTTTACAGGAGTTAAGCTACTTTCAGGAAGAGGACCTGGAGTTAAAATTAGAATTTCTTCAATTGGAAATATTGATACAAATTTAAAAAGTGAATTTTCTGCTCAAGGGATAAATCAAACATTACATAGAATATATTTAAATGTTAAATGTAATGTAAGTATTTTGACACCATTTAGAGACCTTCAAAGAGAGATAGAAAATCAAGTTTTGCTTGCTGAAAATGTAATTGTAGGACACATTCCTAATACTTATTATAATCTAGAAGGATTAAATAGTACAGATTCTTTAGAAGTTGTAGAATAAAAACCTTGGAATTTCAAGGTTTTTATTTATTGATATGCTTTCTTTTTATAATCATGTTATTGAAAAAACATTGAAAAATAAAATAATATAATTTATAATAAATATATAAATTTTAAGCAAATGAGGGATTTTATGAAGTATATAGATGCAATTAAGAAATATTATAATTGTTTTTCAACTATTTATTATAATCAGTTTTTTGGAAAAAATCAAAGTAGAATTGCGATTTCAGGAAAATTAAATTTTAGAAATGCTTTAATATGGATTGCTATATCAGTATTTTTAATTTTCGTTTCAACAGTGATGAACAAAGGTTATGTATGGATATGCTTGATCTTAGGTTTAATAGCAATTATTGCAGTCATAATAAAAAGTAAATTAATATATAAAAATTTAGAACATAAACCTAGAAATATTAATTTGTATCAAAGAGAGTTGCCTAGCAATCTAAGACCAGCTCAAGTAAGATTATTGCTACAAGATGGGTTAGTTGATGAAAAATCTTTAGCAGCTACAATTGTAGATTTAATAGATAGAGGATATTTAGATATTAGAAGAAAAGAAGAAAAAGTAAATGATAAAATGAAATTATTTAAAGATAGAGAAATTATCATATCAAAGACAAATAAGCCTACAGATAATTTATTAAGATATGAAAAATTTGTTATAAAATGGTTTATAGAAAAATATGGTGATGGTAAAGAAGTATCTGCAGATATTATAATGGAAAAATTACATAAAAATATCTATAAAGAACAGCCATGTGATTTATTTGAATGTTGGCAAGGACTTGTTTTTCTATCATTTCCACTAAAAAAATTTTATAAGATTACATTAGCTGGTAAATCAAGTTTATTATATTTATTATTATCATTTTTAGGTTTTACACCAGCTATACCAATAATAGGACAAGCTTTAGGAGTATATGCATTAGGGTGTTTACTATTTGCATCACCTTCATGCATACTTAATGACCAAGGAATTGAAGAAAAAGATAAATGGCTTGATTTAAAAAGATATTTAGAAGACTATTCTAATATAGGACAGAATACAACTGAAATGGTAAGTATATGGGAATTTTATTTAACATATTCAATTGCTTTAGGAATTAAAAGTATTTCAAGTCAAGAAATTGAAGCTTTCTTTGGAGATAATATTTACAACAAATTTGAGAATATTCAAGATGAGGCTTCTCTACAAGAGAACGAAATTAAAATTATTGAAGAAGTTAATGGAGATTATAAACAAGTACTTTACGAGGAAATAAAAGAAGAGATTAATAAATTAGATTTAAAATAAAAGGAAGAATAATATAGGGACTATAATTATTTATAATAAATATATTTAGGAGAAGTATTGATGGGATTTTCTTATAATAAAATAAAAAATGTAATTGAATTAATTGTTTCAGAAGAAAGAATAAAAGAAAAAATATATATTTCAGGAGGAAGTGTTCCGTGGATTATTAGTAATAAAGATTCTAATAGAGAACATGGAGATATAGATATTATTTGTAAAAAAGAAAATATGGAATTAATAAGAAATTTGCTAAAGGAAAATAATATTTACCATGAAGAATTAGATTCTTTAAATTATGAGCAAAATCATGAAAAAAAGGACTATGGTGTAGACACAATAATAAGAGGGGTTCCTGTTGGTTTTTATCCTTTTGAATACAAAGATGGTGTTATAATACAAAGAAGTTTTTCTCCGAAAGCTTTTTATGGAAAGATAGAACTTAAAGAAAAAATAATAGAAGGATTAAATATTGAAGATTATGTTACAGTTGTTGAACTAGAAAATGGGCAGAAAATAGGGATAACAACTTTAGAAGTTTTAAAAGCTACTAAATCTATGCTACTAAGAGGAAAAGATATTAGTGATATAAAACAAATAAATAAAATAGGTATTAATTCAGAAAAATACGGTAAAGTCAATAGAGCTATTATGAAAATGTATACTACATTAGAAGAAGGAAAAGAAACATCGTGTTCAAAAAATGAAGAACAAGATAAAATTATGCAGGAAAGGGAATAATAAAAACAAAAAAGCAACCTTGAATATAAATATCCAAGGTTGTTTTTGTTTATCTCTTTGAAAATTTCAAAGGTTGAAACACCAATATTTAGAGGAATTTTTGTATATTATAATTTTATTATGTGCTAGACTTAAATAGAGTTTTTTATTGTAAAGTATAACTATATTTTGTAAAATTATGAAAAAATATAAAAAACATTGACAAACACAAACAAATGTTTTATAATATACACAAGTAAAAAGTATGTGAAAATATGGAAAATCAATTAAAAATAGTAAATAGTGAAGAAATAAAAAATTTAATATATACAATAAGAGGTAAGCAAGTAATGTTAGATAGTGATGTAGCTATGCTATATCATTATGAAACTAAAAATGTAAATAAAGCAATGAAAAGAAACATTGAAAGATTTCCAGAAGATTTTTGTTTTCAATTAACTAATGATGAATTTAAAAATTTAAGGTTCCAATTTGGAACCTTAAATAAAAAAGTTAATAATGGAAAAGTTACAAGAAAATATTTACCCTATGTCTATACTGAGCAGGGAATATCAATGCTTGCAGGAGTATTAAAAAATGATATTGCTGTTCAAGTTAGTATTAGTATAATAAGAGCTTTTATTGAAATGAGAAAATTTATATCTTCAAATTCGCAAATATTTGAAAGATTAACGAATGTGGAATACAAATTATTAGAACATGATAAAAAATTTGATGAAATATTTGATAGTTTGCTAAAGAAAGAAGAATTTAAGCAGAAAATTTTTTTTTGGAGGCCAAATATATGATGCATATAGTTTAGTAATAGACATTATAAAAAGAGCTAAAAATAAAAATTATAATAATTGATAATTATATAGATGATAGTATTTTAAAGATATTAATAAAGAAAAATAGAAATGTAGAAGTAGTAATATTAACCTCGAAAAAAAGTAATATTTCAAAATTAGATATGCAACAATTTAATAAAGAATATCCAATTTTGAAGGTGGCAAAAACAGACAAATTTCATGATAGATTTATTATTATAGATAATAAAGAACTATATCATTGTGGTGCTTCAATAAAGGATTTAGGGAAAAAATGTTTTGGAATTAATAAAATAGATGATATAGAAATAATAAATAAATTTGTAAAGATGCAGTATGATTGTAAATAGATATGGAGGTCAATAATGAAACAAAAAAGTATATTTATAAATGCAAGTGGAGAAATGAAAAGTTTGAATGAGTTAACATATAATGATTTAAAAACATTAGTTGATATAGAAGAAGGATATATAGTAGAATATAAATCTACATTTGATAGTTCAGTAAAGAAAAAAATACCACAGATATTTTCTTCTTTTGCTAATTCAGAAGGTGGTTGGTTGATAATTGGTGTTGACAATGATACAAAAGGATTATTGAAGATAGAAAAAGAGAGGACGGATTTTGATGTTACAATAACAAACTTATTAAACAAGGTAACACCAAAACCAAAGTATGAGTGTAAATTTATAAAAGAGAAAGATGAAGATAAAGATGGCATTCTAGTTATATATGTATATAAAGGAGAAGATACGCCATATATTGCTAATGGAACAGTATATATAAGAAGTGGAAGCAGTAAGGTTCCAATAACATCTGATAGAGCAACAATAGATACATTGTATAGAAGAAACGAAAATTTACAACAAAGAAAAGAAGAGTTTTCTAGTACAAATATGGATATAGATTATGATTATGGCCCATTATTAGAAATATATATGTTTAATAGGGATAATATGAACATTGAATTATATAAAAATAGTATAGATAGGCAAAATTTAATTGAAATAAAATCTAAAATAATAAATTTTGCACCTAAAAGTATAGTTTATCCTTCCGTAGATAGTATTATTATAAAAAATAATGATTTTACAAATATTAATACTACAACTTTATATATAGAGATGTATAATAATTCGAATGTGAAAATTCATATTCCAATTTATATGTTTGAGGAGGTTGATAAGGAGCAAATTATATATAATATTTCAAAATTTAATAACAATACATATGAAGATTTAGAATATTATAGTTTTATTGATGCATATATGTTATGGAAAACAATATATGGAAGTATATCTGGTATATATGAAATTTTAAAAAATAATAGTATAAATTTTAACGACTATGAATATTTATTGGAATTTAATAATATTAAGGATAGTATATTTTATATAAATAATAAAGAATTTTTAGAGCACATTAAGAAAAATGGATTACCAATAGTAAAACATAATAATTATAGAACAAAATATATTTATATAATAGAAACAGTAGAAGATGCCTTACATATTGCCAGCAAATTATTTTTTCAAATCGTAGGAAAAATGTGGGGATATTTTCCAAATGAACTAATAATGATAATGAAAAAATTAATAGAAAAAAATAAATAAGTAAATAAATAAATTTGTAACCTTTTTTATAGAAAAACAAAGATTTGTATATTGTGTGTATATTGTATGCATATTATAATTTGAAAAAGCGAACAAAATTAAAAATATACTAATTTCAATACTTACATAGATTTTTGGGATAAAATGAGCGAACAACAATAAAAAAACCTCGGAAGCATTGAAACTTCTGAGGTTTGATATATTTTGTAAAAAGCTCTTTTTATCTCTTTGAAAATTGAGGAGCTTTTCTAGCTTTCTTAAGACCATATTTCTTTCTTTCTTTCATACGCGGATCTCTTGTTAAGAAACCATTTTGTTTAAGAACTGGTCTGTATTCTGAATTAGCTTCATTTAAAGCTCTAGCTAAACCATGACGGATAGCTCCTGCTTGACCTGTAAATCCTCCACCTTTAACAGTTGAAATAACATCATATTTAGATAATGTATTAGTAACTGTAAGTGGTTGTCTTACTATAGTTTTTAATGTTTCTGGTCCAAAATATTCATCTAAATCTTTACCATTAACAGTAATCTTTCCAGAACCTTCCATTATTCTAACTCTAGCAATTGCATTTTTTCTTCTTCCTGTACCATAAAAAACAATATTATCTTTTTTTGCCATCTTATTTTACCTCCCATACTTCTGGTTTTTGTGCTTGATTTTCATGTTCTGCTCCAGCATATACTCTTAATTTCTTTAGCATTTGTCTTCCTAAAGTATTGTGAGGTAACATTCCTTTTATAGCTAAAGTCATAGCTCTTTCTGGATTTTTTTCAAGCATTTCTTTTGCAGGAATTTCTTTCATTCCTCCAATATAACCTGAATGATGTCTATAAATTTTTTGGTTTAATTTGTTTCCTGTTAAAACAACATCTTTACAATTTAAAATAATTACATGATCTCCAACATCAATATTTGGTGTGTATGTTGGTTTGTGTTTTCCTCTTAATAATTTAGCAGCTTCTGTTGCAACTCTACCTAAAGATTTGTGTGCCGCATCAATAATATACCATTTGCTTTCAACTTCACCTTTTTTTGCACTATATGTAGTATTATTCATGGTAATCTATACCCTCCTATAATTTTTGATTTATTTATATGAATTTTAAATATAAGACCACCGGGGAGAAGTTTTATATTTAAACCATATCACAAATATTGCTAAATTATTATATTATAAAAAAGAGTGATTGTCAATAGAAAAATTCAAAATTTCTATTGATTTGAGGAGATGTAGGAGATAATTTTAAAAATTAACTATTATAAATAAAGAAGATTTTAGTGAGAAAATGCATAAAATTATATAGTTAAAGAATTTTTTTAAAGAAGATAATTACTATAGAAGTCTTGAAAATAGAGAGGTTTAAGCAAAACTTGACAAATTAAAATTAAAAGTGTATACTGGGAACGTTACGAAAAAAGGATGTAAATTATTATTTTAAGGAGTAATAAAAAATGAAAACTAAAAAAACAATAAAAAACATACTAATGATGGCAATAATGGGATTTACATTAATGTTTTTTACAAATATAAGTTTTGCAACAAATACAGGTAAAGTAAATGTAGAAACTGCAAACTTAAGAGAAACAGCAGATGAAGAAAGCAGAATCCTAGTACAATTATCAATAAATGATGATGTAGAGATTCTAGGAGAATCTGGAAACTGGTACCAAGTAAAGTCAAATAACGTAACAGGTTATGTAAGAAAAGATTTACTTACAGTAGAAGACAGCCAAAAAGAACAAAAAACAGAAGAGACAAATACAGTACAAAAAGAACAAACAACAACTGAAACTAATACAGAGGAAAATCAAGAAAGCCAAGACCAATCAGCAAGTAGAATAGTAAAAGAAGATTCAAAATTAAAAATAGTACCAACAATCAATGCAACAGATATAATTGAAGTGAAAAAAGATGAAGAAGTTACAGTTATAGAAGAAATTAATGGTTGGGTATGTATTGAAAAAGAAACAGCTAAAGGTTGGATAAGAGCTGATAAATTAATGACAAAAGAAGAAAAAGAAGCTCAAGAACAAGCAGCAAAAGAAGCAGAAAAACAAGCACAAACAGTTCAAAAAACAATGTATATTGCAGAAACAAGAGTAAATTTAAGAAAAGAACCAAATCAAGAATCAGAATCATTAGCAAAATTAACATTAAATACACAAGTTGATGTATATTCTGAGGAAAATGGTTGGAGTAGAGTTAAAGTAAACGGAACAGAAGGATACATATTATCAAGTTTATTATCAGATACTAAGAAAGAAGAAAAAACAACATCAAGAGGTGCTACAACATCAAGAAAAGCACAAACTCCAACAAAAACAGAAACTAAGACAGAGAAGAAAAAACAAGAAACAAGTTCAAATCCTCCGGTTTCAGGAAAAGGTTCAACAGTGGTAGAAACAGCTAAAAAATACTTGGGGGCAAAATATGTATATGGAGCATCAGGACCAAATAGTTTTGACTGTTCTGGTTTTACATCATATGTATTTAAATTACATGGAGTAAGTTTAAGTAGGACAGCAAAAGGTCAATATAGTAATGGTACAGCAGTAAGTAGAGCAAATCTACAACCAGGAGATTTAGTAATGTTTGGACCATCAGCATCAGGAATAAATCATGTTGGAATTTATATAGGTGGAGGAAAAATAATACATGCAGAAAATCCATCAAGTGGTGTAACAATAGATACAATAAACTCAGGATATTATAATAAAAATTACGTAGGAGCAAGAAGAGTTATATAAAAAGAAAGGAAGATTATTATAAAAAGACCAGTTTTAGTTGCACTTATAGGATATATGATAGGGATAATAATGGGGCTATACTTTAAGAGAAGTATAGTCTTTTTGTATATACCTATAATTGTAATAATATATTTAATAAAAATGGGAAAAAAGAACAAGAAAAAGAAATTAAAAATATTAAATCCCAAGAGATATTTTCGTTATTTCAAATTATTTATTAATAAACAAGCTTTAATTATTATAATTATTTTTTCAATCATATCAAACTCAATTGTAATATATAAAAATATAGAATATGAAAAAAGTTTTAAAGATGAAGAAAATTTAGAAGTAACAGCTATTGTATTAAGTCAAAAAGAAGAAAAAGATTATAATTATACTTATAAAATAAAATTATTAAAAGGAAAAAACAAAAATAAATGTTTATACTTAAAAATAGATAAAAAACAAGAAGTGAATCTAGAATATGGAGATAAAATATTTATAACAGGAGAATTTCAAGAGCTTCAAGGAATGAGAAATGAAGGAGGTTTTAATTATAAAGAATATTTGAAAAGTTTAAATATTTATGGAAGTGTAAAAGCTAAAAATATAAAGGTAATTGAGCAAAATAAAGGAAATATTTTTATGAATTTTATCTATAAAATATCAGATAAAATAAAAGAAAATATAGAAGAATTTATGGGAGAAAAATATTCAGGATTACTTATAGGCTTGTTATTAGGAGATAGCTCTAAAATAGATGAAAATATGGAAGAAAATTTTAAGATAACAAGTTTAACTCATATTTTAGCTGTATCAGGAGCACAAGTAAGTTATATAATAGTAGCAATGTATAGCTTATTAAAAAGAAAAATAGGAATACAAAAAACAAGAGTAGTAATAATTGCTTCATTAATATTTTATACGGCTTTAACTGGATTTTCACCTTCAATTGTAAGAGCTGGAATCATGGGAATAATACTTATGATATCAGGACTTGTATTTAGAAAAAATGATATAATAAATTCAATTGCTATTTCATTATTTTTTATGCTTGTATATAATCCTTTCCTATTAGAGAATGTTGGGTTACAGTTATCATATCTAGGTACGATAGGTATAATTGGTTTTAATAAAACAATTATACTAATATTAAAAAATATACAAATAAGAAATAGAAAATGGAAATATAAAATAAATAGAAAATTAATATTATTAATAAGTAAAATAAAAGAAATATTAGCAGTGACAATGTCAGCATCCTTAGCTGTTGTACCTGTTATGATATATCATTTTAATTTATTTGGAACATATTTTTTAATTACAAATTTATTTGCAAGTATAATAATTGGACCTATAACATTATTAGGAACATTATTAGTAATAATATCATTTATATCTATAAATATGGCTAAAATCTTAAGCTATATTCTAAAGTTTTTAATCGATATTTTATTATTTATTTCAAGTTTTAGTAAATTACCTATATCAAAAATTTATATTCCAACACCAAAGATTTCATTTATAATAATTATATATTTATCACTAATAATTAGTTTATTTATCTATAAAGTTTTCCACGAAAGAAATCCAAATACTACTATATTACGTGTTAGAAATCTATTAGCTTTAGTAAAATATAAATTTAAGCAAAATAGAGATGATGTAATTAAAAAGATTGTAATTATAAGTATTGTTATTTCTTTATGTATAATATTTATCCCAAGAGATTTAAAAATAAATTTTGTAGATGTAGGACAAGGTGATAGTACATTTATTATAACTCCTAAAAATGAAACAATTTTAATAGATGGAGGAGGAAGTAATACTGGTAGTTTTGATGTTGGAGAAAATACTTTACTTCCATATATATTAGATAAAGGATATAATAAAATAGATTTAATGATAATTTCACATTTTGATAGTGACCACTCACTAGGTTGTGCCAAAATAATTGAAAACCTTACAGTCTCTAACCTTATATTAAATAAGCAATTAGAAG
>CALXFJ010000012.1 GCA_944387565.1 uncultured Clostridia bacterium
ACGAGAGCCAGAAAGTTACTTATTATTATAGGAATGGAAAAAGTATTAGAATTTATGATACAAAATGTAGATAGCAGAAAAAGAAACACAGGACTAGAATTCAAAATGAGACAATAAGGGGACGGAGCTTTTTTGTCTCATTTTGATGATTTTTATTAATTATTTTAAAATTACTTGATTTAATAAAAAAAGTAAATTATAATATTAAAAATAAAGAAAAATTGTTAAATCTAAAAATAGAGAATTTTTATTAAAAGTTTAATCATAAAAATTTTATAATTCAATAGATACAAAATATATCTAAAATTTATATCTTAATATTTATAATCAAAAAAAGAATCATAGAAAAGGAGAATGTAATTTGCCAAGAAAAAGTAGAAAACTATTAGATGGTAAGATTTGCCATCATATTGTACAAGGAATAAATAAAGAATATGTATTTCAAGAAGATGAGGATAAAAAGAAATATTTGAATTTACTAAGAAAATACTATAAGGATTATGAAATAGATATTATATGTTATTGCATTATGGATAATCACGTGCATTTAATATTATATTCATCAAATATAGAAAATATAAGTGCTTTTATGAGAAAAGTAAATTCAATATATGCAATGTATTATAATAAAAAATATAATAGAGTAGGTTATGTTTTTAGAAATAGATTTAAATCAATATTAATTTTAACAAGAAAACAATTATGTATATGTATAAAATATATACATATGAATCCGGTAAAAGCTAATATAGTGAAAAACGAAAATGAATATAAATATTCATCTTATAATGATTATTTAAATAAATCAGGATTTTTAAATCACCGAATTTTAAATTTCTTATTTTTAAAACCACGAAATTATATAGAAGAATTCAAATCAATACCATATAAAGATATTTATGATTACAAAGTTATTTTAAAAGATATTCTAGATAAATTTTTAAATCAGGAAAATATTTGTTTAAATCAGTTAAGAAAAAAAGAAAATTTATTTGAAAAATTTATATCTTATTTAAATTCAAATAAATATAATTATTCAAAACAAGAATTAGCCGATATTTTAGAGATTAGTAGAGCTACACTATATAGGAAAATAAAGAAGGTGAAAGCAAAAAATGGAGAAAAATAAAAAAATGAGACAAAAAAGCTCCGTCCCCAAAATTCTCAATCTAATTTATCCACCAATGTGTGGTATTTGTGGAAAATTTAATGATGATTTTTTATGCCCTAAGTGTCAAAAAATACTAGAAAATGAAGCCGTTTTTGGTATTGACAAATATGAAAAAATAAAAATAGAGAAAAATTTACAAGAAAGAAAATATTTTAATGAGCATTTATATATTTTTGAATATGAGGGAATAATAAGAAGAATAATTTTAAAATATAAATTCCAAGATAAAGCGTATTTATATAAGACTTTTGTAAATTTTTTGTTAAAAAATAAAAACTTCTTTGAATTTATAAAAAAATATGATACAATAATCCCAGTTCCAATTAGTAGAAAAAGAAGAGCTATGAGAGGATATAATCAAAGTGAATTAATAGTAAAAGAAATAGCAAACTTTACTAACTTAAAAGAGGAATCAGATTGCCTTTTTAAAATAAAAAATGTTATAGAGCAAAGTAAATTAAATAAAGAAGAAAGACAAAAAAACATACAGGGAGTATATGAATTAAGGAATAAAGAAAAATTATATAAAAAGAAAATTTTATTAGTAGATGATATATATACAACAGGGAGTACAGTAAATGAATGTTCTAAGGTATTAAGAGGAGCAAAACCTAAACAAATAGGGATATTTACTATAGCCAAAGACTAATAAAATAAGAAAAACATCGATACAAAGGAGGAATAACAAGCATGGAGGATTTAGTTGAAAGTATTCTAGATTATATAAGGTCAGATTATACAGATTATGCTATTATGATAAATGGAGAATGGGGGTCTGGAAAAACTCATTTCTGGAATAATAAAATAAGAAAAAAGATTGAATCTATGCAATTAAATGGAAAAAGATATACAACGATATATATGTCCTTATATGGTATATCTAATCTAGAAGAAATAAGTAAGAAAATCTTTATTGAAACAACTCAATTAATGGATAAGAATTTAAGAAGATTCATGGATGCAAATGGACAAACTACAATACCAGAATATGCAAAAACGGGAATTGATATGGCAAATTTCTTTGGGGTTACTCAAAATGGAGATAAAGTAGATTATAGTGAGTTTTTCTCAACAGATGATAAAGTTCTTTGTTTTGATGACTTAGAAAGAGCAAATGTAGATGTTATTGATATTTTAGGATATATTAATAATTTCGTTGAACATGACCATATAAAAACAATAATTATATGTAATGAAAAAGAATTATCAACAAAATTGAAAAGTTCTAATTTAGAGATGAAAACATTTATAGCAACATATCTTTTAGATAAGCAAGATGAATTAAATAAAGCTGATAAACCAATAGTAGAAAAAATACAAGATAAAATAGAGCATGTATTTGATAAAGCAAATGATTATGAAAGAATAAAGGAAAAATTAATAGGAGAAACGTTTGAATATGCACCTAAATTTGATTACATTATAAATGGAATATTAATGCGTTATGAAAATAATCCGGATTTAATACGTTTTTTAAGAGAAAATACAGGATTAATAATATCAACATTTAATAAATCAGGAACAAGAAATTTAAGAATATTAAAACATGCATTAAATGATTTTAAGAAAATATATGAAATGGTAAATAAATCATATCCAAATACAAACAATAGAGTAATGCAGACAATGCTTATATTTACAATAGCGATATCTTTTGAAATAAAAGCAGGAAAAGTAACAAAAGATAAATTTGTAAATATAAAAGATAATGAAGAATACAAAGCAATATTAGTATCATCAAGAATACTTATGGATAATAGGCAATTTTATATTAAAGAATTTGATAACAACTATTATTATAATTTTAAATCAGAATATCGTTTCTTTAAATTTATAGAATATTATGTAAGAACACGTATATTTGATATGAAATTATTTAAAGAAAATATGGAGACAATACGTAATACTGTAGATACAGAGAATTTACCGGCATACAAGAGATTACTTACAGAAGAATATTGGAAAATTTCAGATGACCAATTTGACAGTATAATAAAAGAAATAGTTGAAGATGTAAAAGAAGGAAAATTAAGTTTAATAGATGATGTAAAATTATTTGCTTATTTTAGTTATTTTTCAAGAAAAGGATTAATAGAATATGATTTAAAAACATTAAAAACTATATTCTTTAATGGAATGAATATAGCTTCACTTAATTCTAAGTATTGTGATAATGTAGATGAGGAATTAGGAAAGATAGCAATTGAAGAAGTAGCAGAAGATATGGAAGATATATTAAAACACTTCAATATGTTAAATGACCAATTACATGATAAGATGTTTAAAGAAAAAGCAGAAGAAATAATGAAATGTATACCTATGAAAATGGAACAGTTTTATGAAAAATTTGATAAGGAATGCATGAATATACCAATATTTAAGTACTATGACCCATTCCAATTATTCCAAAGAATATCATGTGCAAGCAATGAAGATATAGTATTAATAAAAGAAAAATTATTAGATAGAGCAGATAGATATACTAAGAAAATAGAGCCAGAAATGAAAAACATTAAGCAACTAAAACAAATAATAGATGATTATCTAAAAGGTAAAGACCCATCTATAAAAATTGTTATGTTAAAAGAATTTTCCGAAAGCTTAGGTTGTATATTAAGCAAATATAAAATAAGCTTTTTACCAAAAGAATAACCAATTGTCCAATTGGGTGTCCAAATGGGGACGTTTCTTTTTGGACAAAATGTCCATTTTGGGACACTTCTTAAGACCTATTAATTTAGGTCTTTTTTATTTTAAAAAAATGAATAATTTTTTCCTTTTTTGTAATAATAAGATTATAAAACAAAAAAATGCTTATGTTAAGAGGAGGATAATTATGAAAGCAACAGGAGTGGTAAGAAGGATAGATGACTTAGGAAGAGTAGTAATTCCAAAGGAAATAAGGAAAACACTTAGAATTAAAGAAGGTGAACCTTTAGAGATATTTACAGATAGAGAAGGGCAAATTATCCTAAAGAAGTATTCTCCAATTGGTGAGCTTTCTGAATTTGCAGCAGGTTATGCTGAAACATTATCAAAAACAACAGGTCATATTGCATGCATTACAGATAAGGACACAGTTATAGCTGTATCAGGAGGGTCTAAAAAAGAGTTCTTAGAGCAGGATGTAAGTCCAGAATTAGAACAATTAATGGAAGACAAAGAAGTTTATATGAGTAAAGATAATAGTGATATTGCAATGCCTATTACTAAAAATGGAAATCAAGATAGAAAAAATAATGCACAAGTTGTATATCCAATAATATCTAATGGAGATACAATTGGAACTGTTATTCTTATGTCAAAAGAGGCTAATCAAAAAATGAATGAAGTAGAACAAAAAGTTGCACAATCAGCAGCAACATTTTTAGGAACTCAAATGGATATATAAAAAAATAAAAACAAGTTATAATTTTATAAAATTATTGACTTGTTTTTTTCTTATTTGTAAGTCCAACGATATAATCAATTGATGTATTATAAAATTTAGCTAAAGTAATTAAATGTGAAATAGGAATAGTACGATTTCCTTTTTCATATTTGGAATAATATTGTTGCGAAATTCCAAGTATTTTAGCTATATCTTTTTGAAGTAAATCATTATCTTCTCGTAAATCTTTTAATCTCTTAAATTTCAATATAATCACCTTGTAAATTTTGTAAATTATAATATGATTTTAACAAAAAATAGAAGAATAAAGTTTAATACATAATAAATTGTGTAAATATTACAAAAATATTACATTTTTATTAAAAAAAAATATTTGGTTGAAAAAATCTAAAAAATATTATATATTGTTTATACATAAAATATTATGTACAAACAAAGGAGGATTTTTAAATGAAGAAAAACACAAAAGGAATTACTTTAATAGCGTTGGTTATTACAATAATTGTATTATTAATCTTAGCAGGAGTATCAATAGCAATGCTTACAGGACAAAATGGAATACTAACACAAGCAAATAATTCGAAAGTAGAGCAATCACATGGAGCGGTAAGAGAGGCAATAGCACTTGCTTATAGTGAATATCAAATAGAAATAAATACAGCAAGTAATACAAAATTAGCAAGTACAGAGAAAGTAACAATTAAAGGAGAAGAAGAAAAGATATTAAGCAATACATATTCATCATTTTTAGACTTTTTGGTACAGAAAGGATATGCAACTTTAGATGAAGATGATGAAACAATAGGAATAATTAATGTAGAAAATTTAACGGGAAGTAGTCAAAGTTTAGGAAATGGAACAGAAACAGATGTATATAAAATTGAAGAAGAAAATGGTATGTATATTGTAAATTATTATGATAAAGATAATCAAAAGGAAGAAATCTGGAATATAGTAAATAATGATATCGAAGAAGATAGTAATAAATACAGAGTTGAAAATTATGAATTTGATTCTATAGGGCTTAAAGATTTACAAACAAATGAGTTTACAACCTTTTCTGAAGCATATATTTTACAAGAAGGAGAAAAAATAGATATAAGTACATGCATTATTGAAAATATTTATATATCTTCAAATTTATTAATGAAATACGTAGAAGGCATCAATGATGGAGATAATGTAGAAATAATAATAATAAAAGATGAAAAAGAGTATAAAGGAGAAGTAACAATTTCTGTACCACAATAAAGTCAAATAATCAATTATTATTAAAGATAAAAATCAAGGAAAGAATAATATCATTTTTTCCTTGATTTTTTGCTAGTTTTAGAGTATAATTTTTATGTTATAGATTGAAAGGAAGATAGAGATGAAAGCAATAGAAATAAGAAAAAAATATTTAGATTACTTTAAAAGACATGGACACGCTGTAATACCATCAGCACCATTAATACCAGAAAATGACCCTTCTGTATTATTTACAACAGCAGGAATGCAACCATTAGTGCCATATTTATTAGGAGAAAAACATCCAGAAGGAAAAAGATTAACAGATTATCAAAAATGTTTAAGAACAAACGATATAGATGAAGTAGGAGATAACAGACATCTAACATATTTTGAAATGCTTGGAAACTGGTCACTTGGAGATTATTTTAAAGATGAATCAATAGCAATGAGTTTTGAATTCTTGACAAAAGAATTAGGAATTCCAGTAGAAAAATTATCAGTAACATGTTTTGCAGGAGATAAAGATTGTCCAAGAGACGAAGTAGCAGCAAATGCATGGAAAAAAGCAGGAATACCAGAAGACCATATTTATTATTATGGAAAAGATGATAATTGGTGGATAGCAGGAGAAGAAGGACCATGTGGACCAGATACAGAAATGTTTTATGATACAGGAAAGCCAGCATGCGGACCAGACTGTCAACCAAGTTGTGATTGTGGAAAATATGTAGAAATTTGGAATAATGTATTCATGGAATATTTTAAAGATGCAAATGGATATAGAAAGTTAGAACAAAAAAATGTTGATACAGGACTTGGACTAGAAAGAATGACTATGTTATTGCAAGGAAAAGAAACACCATTTGATACAGAATTATTTAGTCCAGTAATGGATAAATTAAAAGAATTAGCAAAAGTAGAAAATATAGAAAGTAGAAGAATAATAGCAGAACACTTACGTTCAAGTATGATGGTAATAGCAGATGGAGGAAGACCAAGTAACCTAGATAGAGGATATGTATTAAGAAGGTTAATTAGGCGAATGATTCGTCATATGAATAAATTACAAATAGATTTAAATGAATTAAAAACATTAATAGATATCTATGTAGAAAATTTAGGAGAAATGTACCCAGAGCTTGTAAAAAATAGGGCAACAATAGAACAAGTAATATTAGAAGAGAAAGATAAATTTGTAAAGACACTTGCTCATGGAGAAAGAGAATTCCAGAAAGTAATAGCAAAATTAGAAGATAATAAAATAATTCCAGGAGATGTAGTTTTTAAATTATATGATACATATGGATTCCCACCAGAGGTAACAAAAGAATTAGCTGAAGAAAATGGATATGAAATAGATATGAAGGCTTTTGATGATTTATTTAAAAAACATCAAGAAAAATCAAGAGCAGGTTCTGAACAAAAATTTAAAGGCGGTTTAGCTGAAACAACAGAAGAAACAATAGCATATCATACAGCAACACATTTATTAAATGCAGCAATAAAACAAGTAATAGGAAAAGATGCACATCAAAGAGGCTCAAACATAACAGTAGATAGAATGAGATTTGACTTTAACTGTGACCATAAATTAACAGATGAAGAGAAACAAAAAATAGAAGATTTAGTTAATAAATGGATAGATGAGGGATTACCAGTAACAAAACAAGAAATGAAAAAAGAAGATGCTATAAAATCAGGAGCAGAATGTATGTTTATTGATAAATATCCAGATATTGTAACAGTATATACAATAGGAGATGTATCAAAAGAATTATGTGGAGGACCTCATGTAAAAAACACAAAAGAATTAGGTAGATTTAAAATAAAAAAAGAAGAATCAAGTTCATCAGGAGTAAGAAGAATAAAAGCAGTGTTAATAAAATAAAGAACTGTCTCTAAATGGACAAAATGCCCAAAAGAAACGTCCCCAATTGGACAAAGGAGGTATTGTTATGGAAGATTGTTTATTTTGTAAAATTATAAGAGGAAAAGTGCCAAGTAAAAAGGTGTATGAAGATGATGAAATATATGCATTTGAAGATATAAATCCAGCAGCACCTATACATATATTATTTGTTCCTAAAAAACATATAGAATCAATTGCTAAAATAGAAAAAGAAGATGAAGCTTTAATAGGAAAGATTTATAGTGCAATAAATAAAATAGCAGAAGAAAAAGGAGTAAAAGATAAAGGATACAGAGTAGTTACGAACTGTGGCAAAGATGCAGGTCAAACAGTAAAACATTTACATTTTCATTTACTAGCAGGAACAAATATGGGAGAAAAATTATTATAAATAAAGAGGAAGGTAGATATTTGTATTATTTTGTTATAATTTATAAAAAACAAGATATTCTATCTTCCTTTTTTATTGAATATATGTTATAATATAAGAAGTAGAAAAATGTACGGAGGTAAAAAATATGTTTGAGAGTAAATATAGTAAAGTTTTAACTGTTATATTAGTAATAGTAATTATAGCAATTATTGGATTATTAGGATTTTTGGCATTTGACTATTATCAAAATTATGTATCATCAAAAGATGCAACAGATTTTGTAGATAATTTTAATGGTGAAGTTTCAAGTAATGGAGATACAAATTCTACAGATACTAATGCAGTAGATAATGAAACAAACCCATTAGACCAAATTCAAAGTACAAATACAAGTAGTTCATCAGTTCAAAAAACATATAAAGGATTTGGTGTTTTAGGAACTATGGAAATACCAGCAACAAACTTTAAATATCCAGTATTAGATACAGTAAGTCCAAAATCAATTGAAACAGCAGTAGCATTTCAATGGGGAGCTGGATTAAATCAACCAGGAAATAGTGTTATTATAGGTCACAATTATAGAAATGGAAAATTTTTCTCAAATAATAAAAAATTACAAAATGGAGATAAAATATACATAACAGATTTAGATGGAAATAGAGTAACATATACAATATACGATAAATTTGAAACATCAGAAACTGATACATCATTCTATCAAAGAGATACACAAGGAAAACCAGAGGTTACATTGTCAACATGTACAGATGATAGTAAAGCAAGATTAATAATTTTAGCAAGAGCAGATGATTAATAAATATAAATAATTATAAAGGAATTTTAAAAAATTCCTTTATTTTTTTTGCTAAATTGTATATAATATGAAAGAAATAAAAAGCAGACAAGAGGTGCTAAAATGAATAAAGAACAAGCAAAAGAAAGAATTGAAGAATTAAGAAAGCAGGTAGAATACCATGCTAAAAAATATTATGATGATGATAAGCCAGAAATATCAGATTTTGAATATGATATGCTAATGGTAGAATTACGTAATTTAGAAAAAAAATATCCTGAATTTAAATCAAGTGATTCTTTAACGCAAAAAGTAGGAGGACATGTAAAAGAAGGATTTAAAAAAGTTACACATGAAGTTCCATTGCAAAGCCTTCAAGATGTATTTAGTTTAGTAGAAGTAGAAGATTATATAGAAAAAATAAATGAAAAGGCAAAAGAAAATGATATAAAGGACACAAATTATGTAGTAGAAACTAAAATAGATGGACTATCAGCAGCACTAGAATACAAGCAAGGAAAATTTGTAAGGGGAGCAACAAGAGGAAATGGTCTAGTAGGAGAAGATGTAACAGAAAATTTAAAAACAATAAAAACAATACCTATGGAATTAAATGAAAAAATAGATATAACAGTACGTGGAGAAGTATTTATTAGTAAAAAAGATTTCGAGAAAATGAATCAAGAAAGAGAAGAGGATGAAAAAGAATTATTTGCAAATGCAAGAAATGCAGCAGCAGGTTCATTAAGACAGTTAGATAGCAAAATAACAGCTAAAAGACCATTAGATATATATATATTTAATGTGCAAAAAATAGAAGGTAAAGAATTTAACTCACATTTTAAAGAATTAGAATATTTGTCAAAATTAGGATTCAATGTAAATCCAGTTCGTATTGATTGTAAAAATATAGAAGAAATAGAAAATGCAATAAAGAAAATAGGAGAAGAAAGAGAAAATTTAACATTTGGAATAGATGGAGCAGTAGTAAAAGTAGATGACTTGAAATTTAGAGAAATATTAGGAACAACTGCTAAAGTTCCAAGATGGGCAATTGCATATAAATACCCACCTGAAAGAAAAGAAACTATATTAAAAGATATAGTTTGTCAAGTTGGAAGGACTGGAGTAATTACGCCAATGGCTATTTTAGAACCAGTAAGGGTTGCAGGCTCTAAAATATCAAAAACAACACTTCATAATGAAGATTTTATAAAAGAAAAAGACATAAGAATAGGAGATACAGTAGTAATACAAAAAGCTGGAGATGTAATACCTGAAATAGTAGAAGTAAAAAGGAAAAAGAGAACAGGTAAAGAAGTGGAATTTGAAATGCCAAAGGTATGTCCTGTATGTGGGGCACCAGCAATAAGAGAAGAGGGAGAAGCGGCAGTTAGATGTACAGGAATAGAATGCCCAGCAAAATTATATAGAAATTTAGTACACTTTGTATCAAGAGAAGCAATGAATATAGATGGACTAGGAGAGGCAATAATAAAACAATTGTTAGATAAAGGGCTTATAAAAAATATGGCAGATATATATGCTTTGAAATTTGAAGATATAGCATCTTTAAAGAAAAATGGTAAGAAATTTGCTGAAAATTTAATAAATAGTATAAATAGAAGTAAACAAAATGATTTATATAGATTAATAACAGCATTTGGAATAAGACATGTAGGAGTAAAAGCATCAAAAATACTTGCTAAAAGATATAAAAACATGAAAAATTTAATGAAAGCAACATCAGAAGAATTAGCTATGATAGAGGATATTGGACCAATAGTCGCAGATAGTATAAGGGAATTTTTCTTACAAGATCAAACGATAGATTTAATAGAAAAATTAAAACAAGCAGGAGTTAATATGAAACACTTAGAAGAAGAAAATAGCGATGATAGATTCAATGGAAAAACATTCGTATTAACAGGAAGCTTAGAAAAATATACAAGAAATGAAGCTTCAAGCATAATAGAAAAATTTGGAGGCAAAACATCAAGTTCAGTATCTAAGAAAACAGACTATGTATTAGCAGGAGAAGATGCAGGAAGTAAATTAACCAAAGCACAGAGCTTAGGTGTAAAAATATTAACAGAAGAAGAATTTGAAAAACTAATAAAATAATGTCCTTTTGGGGACGTTTCTGATGCGACATATTTAAATATGGGAGGAATAATATATGGAAGATTATACATTTGAAAAAATGTGGGTAGATTTACGAGATGGGTATCAAATATATTATACCTATGTAGGAAATAGATATATGTTATTTAAAACAGCAGATAACTGTTATACACAAAAATTGTTAACTATTCACAAGAAAAATCCACAACCACATATGCAAATGTTAACATTAAAAAGAGTAAAAGAAATGTTTCCACATATGGAAGATATAGAATACAGATTAGAAACATTTGAGGAAAAATAATTAGATTAAGAAGTAAAAGAGGTAAAAACAATGGCTATAATAATGGATGGAAAAGCTTTAGCAAAAAAAATAAGACAAGAGTTAAAAATAGAATGTGACGAATTGAAAAAGAAAGGGATAAATCCAAAACTAGCAGTTATTATGGTAGGAGATAATCCTGCATCAAAAGTATATGTTAGAAATAAAAGTAGAGCATGTAATGAAGTTGGAATAGAATACACTGAATATTTATTGAAGGGAAATACTACGCAAGAGGAATTAGAGAGTTTAATAGAAAATTTAAATAAAGATAAGAAGGTTAATGGAATATTACTTCAAAGCCCACTTCCAGAGCATTTAGATATAAATAAAGCTTTTAAGGAAATAGCTTATTTAAAAGATGTTGATGGATTTACGCCAGTTAGTGTAGGAAAGCTTTGCATAGGTGATGACACATTTGTATCATGTACTCCATTAGGAATCATTAGAATGATAGAAGAATATAATATTGACATAAGTGGTAAAAATGTGGTAATCTTAGGAAGAAGTAATATAGTTGGAAGACCATTAATACAATGTTGCTTACGAAAGAATGCAACTGTAACTGTATGCCATTCAAGAACAAAAGATATAAAAGAACATACAAAGATGGCAGATATACTAATTTCAGCTATAGGAAAATCAAAATTTGTAACATCTGATATGGTAAAAGATGGAGCAGTTATTATTGATGTTGGGATAAATAGAGATGAAAATGGAAAATTAGCAGGTGATGTTGATTTTGAAAATGTAGAAAGAAAAGCAAGCTATATAACACCAGTTCCTGGAGGAGTTGGACCAATGACAATAGCAATGCTTATGAATAATGTAATAAAAGCAACTAAAGAACAAGAAATGTTAAAATAAATTAAATATTAAATGGGGCATTATTATTAATAATGCTCTTTTTTCTTTTTAGGAGGGATTGGTATGGAAGAAAAATATTATTGGGTATGGCTAAGTTTAATACCTAATATTGGAATTAAAAGGATAAAAAAGCTATTAGACATATATAAAAAACCAGAAAATATTTATAAATTGAATAAAGAAAGATTAATGAAAATTCAAGGAATAGGAGAAAGTATAACAAATAGTATATTAGATATAAATATTAGAAAAGCTGTGGATAAGCATATAAAATATATGGAAATAAATAATATAGATATAATACCAATTGTTGATAAAAACTATCCTAGTAATTTAAAAGAAATTTATGACCCACCAATTAGTTTGTATGTTAAAGGAAATAAGAATATTCTAAATAATAATAATAATATAGCGATTGTAGGGTGTAGAAATGCAAGTGATTATGGTAAAAAGGCAGCTAAATATTTTGGATATAATTTATCAAAAAAAGGAATTAATATAGTAAGTGGATTAGCGAAAGGTGTGGATAGTTATGCACATATTGGTAATTTATCCACAATAATGGAACAAACTTATCAACAAAATAGAAGTTATACACATGTGGATAAATTAAATACTTGTGGAAAACCTATAGCTGTAGTGGGAAATGGTTTAGATACTGTTTATCCTAAAGAAAATAAAGAATTACAAGAAAAGATTTTAGGTTTAGGAGGAATTATAGTTTCAGAATATCCATTAGGAACGAAACCAAACAAAATGAACTTTCCAGCAAGAAATAGGATAATAAGTGGATTAAGCAAACGGAGTTATTGTAATAGAAGCAAGAGAAAAAAGTGGAACTTTAATAACTGTAGATTTTGCTTTAGAACAAGGAAGAGACGTTTATGTGGTTCCAGGAAATATTAATTCAATAAATTCCGTTGGAACAAATGAACTTATAAAACAGGGGGCAAAACTAGTAAATACTTATAAAGATATTGAAATTTAGACAATTGATAGTCCACATTTGAGAATAATTTAATAAAAATATCAAAAATACAAATTTTTTACTAAAAAAGTTTGAAAAACCTATTGACATTTACTCTAAAATGGGATATACTTTTACTTGTCGTAAGTAAGGTATGCTCCCTTAGCTCAGTTGGTTAGAGCAACCGGCTCATAACCGGTAGGTCCAAGGTTCGAGTCCTTGAGGGAGCACCATTTTTATTTTATTATGGGTAGATGGCCGAGTGGCTAAAGGCGACAGACTGTAGGCTTTGGTTTAACAAAACCTAAATTTGCAGCTCATACAAGTGATTGTATGATGATAACTAGGCTAATTCGGGGAAGCCTTAACAGATTATGCTGATGGTAATCCCGAGCTAAGGAAAGAAATTTCCTGAGTGTAGAGACTTTATACCTAGTATCTTATTTTTAAGATAAAGAGAAAGTCCAGACTACAAACAAGAATTGGTAGTGAAAACTATAGTAGTAAGAAATCTGTTCTCATTTGAGTACGATGGTTCGAATCCATCTCTGCCCACCAAAAAGATACATTAACTTGTATCTTTTTTTGATTTTTCTAGTTAAATATGATATAATTGAAAATGGAAATTTATTATATTTCCTATTCACTAATTAGTGGAGGAAAAATCCTCTTGCTTTTTAGCTAAACATTATAACAAGTAAACAACAAAAAAGATGAAAGAGGACCAAAATGATAGCAAAATTTTTTGTTTGGTTTGTTGTTTTTGGACTAAGTTTCCTTGTAGAAGAATTAGGATTTGCCGAACAAGGAATGGCTTTTATATGTATCCATATATTAGCATCATGCCTGCTTGTAATTGTTTCTGTTTTTATCAGCATCTATGCTGGTAAAGGGACAGGGAAGCGAATAGTATTTCCATTGCTTATAGTTGGTATGTATATACTAATTATAGCAATAATTATGTTTGCAACTTGGGGAGCTACAAAACTTTTTGGTGTAGATTTCTTTGTTGCATATCAGATTATGACATTTGGACAATGCCTTTGCTCAAATTCAAAAGATAACAACTAAACAATAAAAAGAAATTATTCTTCCCCTCAAAAGAGGGGTTTTTAATATTAGAAGTATTATTATATATTTAGGTGAATATTATGTTTAAAAGATTTTTTGAAAATATTGACTATGAAAAATTAGATGAAAAGGAATTCATAAAAGAAGGGGAGCAAACCAAATCAAACGAAAGAATAAGAAAAATAGCAAAAAATATTTATGGGGATAATAATTCAGTAAATTCAATAATTGGAATTATATATTGGATAAAAGAATATTTTGGTCATTCAAAAAAAGATAGAGAAAAATTAAAATTTAATAGAACGGCAATAGAAATACTAGAAAATGGATATACAGGATGTAGTGATTTTGCAATACTATTTGAAACAATAGCAAGAGAAAAACAAATTCCTACAATACATGTACAAACGGTAAAGAAAATATATGTACAAAAATTACAAGAAGGAAAAGAAACAGTTACAGAAGGACATCATTTTTGTGAATGTTATATAAAGGGAAAATGGATTTTAGTAGACCCAATAAATGAAAAAATATTAATAGATTATGATAAAAATGATTTTAATATAGGAAAATATTATGTGTTTTCTAAAAGTACAGACATATTCGAAACAGGAATTAAAGGAATAAAAGAAAATAATCATAAAATAGAAGAATTGTTTTTGGATTTTGATATAAAAAAATTTCATCCAGCAAATGATATAGGTAAAAATAAAGATATAGAAGATGTAGAAAGATAAAGAAGATTACTAAATAATAATTTTTAGTAATCTTTCTTAAATTGTAACAAGCTTTTTAGTAAAATCAAGGTTATTACAAGAATCAAAATCATATGCAATTGTATAAACATTAGTAGCCCATATATCTTTGTCAAGTAACAAATTTAAGTTTTTATTATTAGAATTTTCATAAAAACGTTTAAGAGAAGTAATAATTTCAAGTTTAGGATTAGATTTAGCAATTTCAGAAATTAAAAATTTACCTCTATTATTCAAACCTAAAACTCTAATATAAGGATTAATTTTTTTTGATAAAGCTATATCTTTTTTTGTAATTCCGAGTAAAGCATATAAAAGAATTCTTTGTATACGAGTTGCTGTATATCTTTTGGATTTTATAAATGTAAAGAATTCGTGGAGAGTATTACAAGCATTTGCAGATTTTTTAATAGCAAACTCTAAACCTTCAGTTACATCAGGAAGTTCAGCAATTTCTTCTACATCCATTTTCCTTAAATTATAAATAATCTGTCTTTCAAAAGCAGATAAATCAGGAACAATGTGACCTTGTTTAATATTATCCATTAATATACTATAGCATGGAGGAGGAAGTAATCTTCTTATAATATCAAAACCTCCGTTTTTAATAATATTACGTATTGCAGTAGCACTAGCAATATTACCAGAATAATTTAAATCATTATACCCACTTTCAAATCTTGCAACTGAAATAGGTTTAATATTTGATTTATATCTTTTTAATGCTTTTAAATATTCTATTCCTAAAATATTATTAGGAGAAGAAAGAATATGCTCATAATTATTAGAATCTGGTAAATATGACATTAAAGCGTTTTCACGAGCTTTAGGAAAAGAAAGACCTTTTTTCATTTCTGTAGAAAGTAAATCTTTATAAGCTTTAGGTTCTTTATACAAAACATTTGCAATTTTATCTAAAAGATCAATTTCAGAAGTTTCAGCGCCAAAAGAAATGTAATCTACAACTTTTAGAGAATCTAAAATCTTAATTGCACCATCAGCAAAGTTTTCAGCACTTGAAATTGAGTACAATAAAGGGAGCTCAATAACTAGGTCAATACCACAATTAAGAGCCATTTCTGTTTTAGACCATTTATCAATAATAGATGTACTACCTCTTTGAGTAAAATTACCACCCATAATAGCAATAGTATAATTAGCGCCAGTCAGTTTTTTTGATTGCTCTAGATGATAAAGATGACCATTATGAAACGGATTATATTCACTTATGATACCTAAAACTTTTCCCATACTAAAATCCTTTCTTGTATAATTTTATTTTTACTGTTATAATATTACCATAAAATGAGAAAAAAAACAATGAGGGGTAATAGAATATGGATAAAATTGTAATATATACAGATGGAGCATGCTCAGGAAATCCAGGACCTGGAGGATGGGGAGCAGTATTAATCTATAAAGATAATAAGAAGGAAATATCAGGTGGTAGTAAAAATACAACAAATAATATAATGGAATTAACAGCAGTAATAGAAGCATTAAAACAATTAAAATATCCTTGTGAAGTTGATTTATATAGTGATAGTGCATATGTAGTAAATTGCTTTAATCAAGGATGGATATATAATTGGCAAAAAAATAATTGGAAAACAGCATCAAAAGAACCTGTAAAAAATAAAGAAATATGGCAAGAATTATACGATTTAACCAAAATACATAAAGTAAAATTTTTTAAAGTAAAGGGGCATAGTGATAACGAATTAAATAATAGATGTGATGAACTTGCAAGAAATGCAATAAAAGAATTATAGGAATTATTACATTTATATTACATATGATAGAAAAATATTGAAAAAATTTGTCGTTTTAAGTATAATAAAATTGTATAATAACGAACTGAAGAAAACATTAACATAGGAGGAGTAGTATGGAAACTTTTGCAGATTATATTTTAGAAGAAAAAGATTTAGCTTCTAAAATGGAAATAGTGTATTATCTAGCTAAAAAAACAAGGATATTCTTTGATAAATCTGTTATATTTAAAACAGAACTTACAAGGATGTTTTTGAATTATTCAAAAATAGAAGTTGATAAGAATTTAGTTTTAACAGCAAGTCTTTTATGCAATATAAAAAAAGTTGATAATGCACAAGATATAGAAAGTATTCATACATATGCAAAAAAGGGAGCAGAATATTTAGCAACAATAGGATTTAGTAAAAGATTTTGTAAAATATGTGAAGAAGTAAACAGGTATAGTAACAGTAATCCAAGAGAAAGAGAAAGCGACATATTAGAATTAATAGACCAATTTGGAGGAATGCTTTTAGATAGACCAGAAAGAATAGGATTTAAACCAGATGAAGCACTTGTGTTATTGGAATATAGAAACTTAAAAGATGAATATAATAGATATTTAGAAACATTTATGCAATTTGTTAATTTTATGGAAAGTATAGACATGAGTGAATTAGTAAATATGTCAGCTATAAAAAGATTAGTAAAAATACATAACGAAAGTAAAGATATTGTAAGTTTTATAAAAGAAGTAGTATATAGTTATGAACCAAAAGTTGACAAAATGATAGAAAAGGAAATGGAAAAACAATCAAAAGAAATGTTTAGTAAAGTGAATGACCCTAATAGACCACTATTTAGTGAGGAAACAGCTAAAAAAATAATGAGTCATGTAGCAGATGAAAAATTAAAAGAAGGAGTAGAGAATAATTAAATGTATGAAGTATTTGCAGATTTACATGTACACATAGGAAGAAGCAAAAATGGAAAACCAATAAAAATAACAGCAGCGAGGTCATTAAATTTTGAGAATATTGCAAAAGAATGTGCTGAAAGAAAAGGAATAAATATTGTGGGAATAATAGATTGTGCATCACCATATGTAATAGAGGATATAGAAGAATTCTTAAAAACAGGTGATGCATATGAATTAGAAGATGGCGGAATAATTTATAAAGATAAAGTATGTATAATTTTAGGAAGTGAAGTTGAAACTTCAGAAAAAGGAAGAAATGGTAAATCAGGAGCTGCACATAATTTGTGTTATTTTCCTCATTTAAGTGATATAAAAGGATTTTCAAATGAATTAAGTAAACACTTGAAAAATATAACATTAAGTACACAAAGAACAGATTTATCAGGCTATGATTTAATAGATATAGTAGAAAAATATAATGGAATATTAATTCCAGCACATATATTTACACCACATAAAAGCTATTATGGAAATTGTACAGATAGATTAGAATATGTATTTAAAGAAAAATTTGATAAAATCTTTGCAGTAGAATTAGGATTAAGTTCAGATACATTTTTAGCAGATGAAATATCAGAATTAGAAACACGTACGTTTGTAACAAATTCAGATGCACATTCATTACCTAAAATTGCAAGAGAATATAATAAAATGCAAGTTGAAGATATTTCTTATAAAGAAGTTGTAAAAGCTTTAAAAAATGAGGATGGAAGAAAGATTCTAGCAAACTATGGATTAGACCCAAAACTTGGAAAATACCATAGAACATATTGTGATGATTGTCAAAAATCAATAGAAACAAAAACACCTGTTGAAACATGTCCGTATTGTGGGGGAAAAAATGTAACGTTTGGAGTTTTTGATAGGATAGAATTGATAAAAGATAAAAAAGAAACTAAAAGTCCAGCAAATAGACCACCATATATATATCAAATACCATTAGGATTTATACCAGGAGTTGGAGGAAAGACAATAAAAAAATTATTGGATACATTTGATACAGAAATGAATATATTACATAAGTTATCTAAAGATGATATAGAAGCTATAGTAGGTGAAAAAGTAGCAAATAATATAGAAAATGCTAAAAATGGAAATTGCGAAGTACATTCTGGTGGTGGAGGAAACTATGGGAAAGTTTCTGTAAAAAACAAATAAATAAAAGTTCTAAAAATCTCTTTATCGAATACACATTATGTATAAACGATAAGGAGAATTTTTATGAGGAATATGAAAGAAACTATAAAGAAACATATATTAAATAATAAAAAAGAATATATAATAGTAACCTTATTATTTATAATAGGGATATTTTTAGGGGTATTGTTTGTAAATAATATAAATGAATCACAAGAAACAGAAGTAACAGATTATTTAAATAATTTTATAGAGAAAATGAAATCAATAGAAAGCTTAGACAATATTAGTTTATTGAAAACAAGTGCTATTCAAAACGTATTTTTTGCTATGATTTTATGGTTCTTTGGAACAACTGTAATTGGAATACCTGTAGTATTTGGGATTGTTTTTTATAGAGGATTTTGCTTTGGATATACAATATCTGTTTGTGTTGCCATAATGGGAATTTCAAAAGGTTTGTTATTTGTTTTAATAAATTTATTATTACCGAGTTTATTTATAATACCAGCAATACTTGCAATAGCAGTAAGTGGATTTAAACTTTATAAATCAATAGTAAAAGATAATAGAAAAGAAAATATAAAACTAGAAATAGTAAGGCATACAGTTTTTTCTTTAATAATGTTATGTGTTATGATATTTGCTTCTTTAATAGAAGTATTTATTTCTACTAATATTTTAAAATTATTGATTAAATATTTTTAATTAATTTATAAAAAAATGAAAAAAGATATTTACAATTTACAAATTGTTTGATATAACATATATAGTTTATGTAAATATATTATTTTAAATACAGATTAGAGGTAGGGAAGAAATGGAGAAACAATTAAAATTATTTTTTGAATTTTTAGAAAATGAAAAGAAATTATCTGATAATACTTTACAAGCATATAAAAGAGATTTGAAACAATTTAAAAGATTTTTGGAATCTTATGGAATTCCATATAATAGAGTACATGAAGAGGATATGAATTTATATATTAAAGAATTACAAGATGAAGGTAGAAAAGCATCAAGTATTTCTAGATGTATTGCTTCAATAAGGTCTTTCTATCAATTTGCACAAAAAAGAAAAAAGGTAAAAAATAATCCAACATCTAATATAAAAGCACCTAAAATAGAAAAAAGGGTTCCAAGTGTATTAACTTCTAAAGAAGTCGAATTATTATTAGACCAACCTAAAGATGTTGATTTAAAAGGTACTCGTGATAAAGCAATGTTAGAATTCGCATATGCTACAGGAATGAGAGTTACAGAAATAATATCATTAGATATTGATGATGTAAACTTAAAAGAAGGATATGCTGTTTGTAGAAATAAAAATAAACAAAGAACAGTACCACTTGGAACTATGGCATTGAAAGCATTAAAAGAATATATTGAAGATGCAAGAGATGTATTAATAAAAGATGAAAATGAAAAAGCTTTATTTGTTAATGTAAATGGAAAAAGATTAACAAGACAAGGTTTTTGGAAGATTATTAAATATTATAAAGAACAAGCTCATATTTCTAAGGATATAACACCTCATGTTTTAAGACATTCATTTGCAACTCATCTTTTACAAAATGGTGCTGATTTAAAGGCTATTCAAGTGATGCTTGGTCATTCTGATATTTCTTCAACACAAGTTTATATGCAATTCCAAGATGGAGGATTAAAAGATATTTATAAAAAGGCTCATCCAAGAGCTTAAGGGAAAGTTAGGGAACTTGAGTAAGTTTTTAGATTTAAGCTACGCTTACCAGCAATTTAGCTACCCTTTCAATTCCCTACGCTAAATTGCTTAATCTAAAAACTTACTTATTCTTTTATACGTAAAGAAATTGTAATATAAATGTAATTGTAATAGTGGAAAAATTAATATATAATATGTTACAAATGAAAAGAGAGGTGAATGTAATTATGCTAAATGCTAAAACCCTTGGTACTCTAAAAGAGAGGGAGGGAGCTACACTTTAGTGAAATAAAGTATAGTTTATTTAGCGATAGCATTTTTACATTAGACAGTAGCAAACCTATAAATCAATAGGTTTTGTTGCTGTCTTTTTTCATGCCTAAAAATAAATAAAAGAAAGGATTGATTAACAAATGAAAGAAATTAAAAAACAAACGAAGGGAATTACACTTATAGCACTTGTTATTACTATTATTGTCCTTCTAATCCTTGCAGGAGTAAGTATTGCTATGTTAACAGGTGACAATGGAATTCTTACACAAGCACAAAATGCAAAAGAGGAAACAGAAAAAGCAAGTTTGATAGAACAGGTGCAAACGGATATATTAGGAGAGCAAGCAAATGGAGAAGGTAGTGGAATAGGAGCAGGAACATTACAAACAATCTTAAAGGAATATTTCACAGAAGAAAGTGTACCAGAAAAAGCAAATGACATAACAACAGAAACAGTATTAACAGCAACAGAAGAATATGGAGGATATGAAATACCATTATCAGATATATATAATGGAACAATTACACCAGAACTAGAATTAATAGAAACAGCAGAATCATATACAGCAAATTATTTAGATATAAATTATGATGGAGAAGCGGATGGAATAATATATGCAGATTTAGCAGTAGGAGGAAGTGGAGAGTGGGGTACTAATGGAAAATATTCGTATGAAACTAAAACAGGCTTGAAAGAGTATTATATAGAAGAAGAAAACTATGATGGAGAAGCCAAATTCGGAAGTGTACCAGGAAAATTGATAGCTCCAGTAGAAGGGACTAGCGGCGAGCCAAGATTTTATATAATGGCATTAGAGGATATAAATTCGGAAACAAGATACTGTTGGTATGATACAGCCACTGGACAAATGAGCGATTATGCAAGCACAACATTTCAAGATTTTGGAACAGGAGCTAAAAATACAGAGACAATGATAGCAAAATGGGATGGAACAGTATATGGTGCACAAAATGATAATGGAACATATGATGATATATGAGGCGTAGAAGAGTTAAGAGAAAAAGTAGAAAAAGGGTGGTTTGTACCATCAAGAGCAGAGTGGGCAGCATTTGGAGATATGGCAACAACCAAATTAGGTTTAACGACAAGTAATTATAGTACTTATGGATTAAGTAGCTGGCACTGGTCTTCTTCGCAGCGCAATGCGGGCTACGCCTATAGCGCGTGCTTCAATTACGGCTGTGTGAACTACGGCAACGTGTATTACAACTGGCTATGTGCGCCTTAGCGCGACTTTCTAATTTTGTAAAAAATTAGAAATAATATAAAGCGTTATGTAAATAACGCGTATCCTTCAATCCGAGAAAACTTCGTAAGAAGTTCTCGGGTTGAGGAGCTTGTCAAGATTAGTGTGGAAGGTGAAGAAAAAAAGATAAATCGAGAGATATATAAGAAGGCAAGCACCAATACATATAAAAATGGATGATTTATCTATTTTCATAAATGATAAAATTACAAGAAGATGAATAAGAAAAGGAATGGTATCTGTTCAAGAAGATTTAAATATGCAGATGAAAAGAAAAATTTATGACAAAATAAAGTGGTGTATTATGTTTATTTCTATACGTTCTTTCATTAATTGTTACTTTTACAGTAGTGTAACGCTACTGTTTTATTTTTGCTCTAATTTACTAGACATAAGTCTAAAAAAAAGATATAATAAGACTGTGGAAAAATAGAATAAAAGGTGTTTTTTATGAAGAAAAAAGTATTATTTATATCAAGTACAGGAGGGCATTTAAGTGAAATGCTACAATTATCTCCTTTATTTGAAAAATATGATTATCATATAATAACAGAAAAAGATAAAGCAAATGAATCATTAAAAGAAAAATATGGAGATAAAATAGATTTCTTACCATATGGTACAAGAAGTAAATTATTTAGTTATATATTTAAATATTTTTATTTATGTTTAAAAACTATATATTATTATTTTAAAATAAGACCAAAAGTAATTATAACAACAGGAACACATACAGCAGGACCAATGTGTATAATAGGAAAAATATTTGGAAGTAAAATAATATATATAGAAACATTTGCAAATAGAAATAAAAAAACAGCAACAGGAAGGCTAATATATCCAATAGCAGACTTATTTATAGTACAATGGGAAGAAATGCTTAAAATATATCCTAAAGCTGTTTATGGAGGTTCAATTTATCAATGATATTAGTTATGTTAGGAACTCAAAATAATAGTTTTCATAGACTATTAGAAGAAATAGATAGGTTAATAGATTCCGGTGTAATAAATGAAAAAGTAATAGTACAAGCAGGTTATACTAAATATAATTCAAAAAACATGAGAATATTTAGTCTCATTCCACAAGAAGAATTAGAAAAATACCAAGATAAAGCAGACTTAATAATAACTCATGGAGGAGTAGGCTCAATAATAAGTTCACTAAAAAGAGAAAAGAAAGTTATCGCAGTACCTAGACTACATAAATATGGAGAACATGTAAATGACCACCAAAAACAAATAGTAGAATCATTTGATAAAAAAGGTTATATAATAGGATGCTATGAAGTCTCAGATTTAGAAAAAGCAATTGAGAAGGCAAGAAAATTTGTACCTAATAAATATGAGGTGAATAATAGAAAAATGCTATCAATAATAGAAAATTTTATAGATAGTATAAAATAAAAAGGAAGAAAAGTGTGGAAAAAAGGATAAATAAAGAAAAGATAATAGAAGTAGTAAATAAGTTTTTTAATTCAATAGGATTTCCAATAGTGATAGGAATTTTTTTGTTATTGAAAACAATATTCTTTTATCAAAATACTATAACAATTAGAGAAGTTGTGGATAAAGAATTAATTTATGGAACATCAATGTTTATAATAACTTTTATATGTGCAATATGTGTATTACCTAATAGAGTAAGAAGCATCTTTACTATTGTATTAGATGTAATACTTAGTATTTTATTATTTGCAGATAACTTATATTATACATATTCAAGTTCAGTGTTATCAGTAGCTCAAATTACAAATCTCCAATATGGAGAAGAAATAATGGGAACACTTCCAATGTTATTAGAATTTAAAGAAATATTATATTTCATAGATATAATAATAATTTTAATATTGTTAGTAACAAAAATATTTAAATTAGAAAAAAAGAAAAAAGTAAGTTGGAAGATAAATTTATTAAGAATAATATCAGGTTTAGTAGCAGTTTATATATTTTTAACAATAGATGTAAAATATGTGGAAAAAGCAGGAGAAGACCCATATAATAAAGATATACAAGTGAAAAAAGGAACAATATATGGCTATCACATAGCAGATATAGAAAGTTTAATAAATATAAAGAAAAGTGCAAAGTATGACAATAAAGAAGAAATGCTAAAAGATTATAATGAATTAAAAGAAAAATATGTTGAAAAATATGGCGATAGTAATTATGATTTAAAAGGCATAGCACAAGACAAAAATATAATTATATTACAATTAGAATCAATACAAGAATTTGTAATAAATAAAAAAATAAATGGAAAAGAAATTACACCTAATTTAAATAAATTTATAAATGAAAATATAGAATTTTCTAATATGTTTATGCAAAGCTATTCAACTACAGCAGACTCTGAATTTTCTACAGTAACATCATTATATCCTATGGAGAACGGAATGTCTTATAGTAGATATTATACAAATAAATATGATAATATATTTACAATGTTTAGTGATTCAGGATATGATACATCATATATGCATGGAAATTATGGGTATTTTTGGAATAGAGAAAATGTATATAAATCATTTGGTGTAAATCATTTAGAATTAAAAGATTCATTCCAAGATACATCAGAAAATATAATGGGATATTTATCAGATGAATTATTATATAAACAAGCAGTAGAAAAATTAAAAACATATAATATGCCATTTTTCTCATTTATAGTATCAGCATCATCTCATACAGGATTTACATTAGATGGATTAGAAGATAGAAGTAAAGTAAGTATCGATGTGGGAAAATATAAAGATACTTTTTTTGGAAATTATTTAGAATCAGTAAATTATGCAGATTATGCATTTGGAAAATTTATAGATGAATTAAAAGAAGCGAATTTATATGATAATACAATTATTTTACTATATGGAGACCATAATGGTATTGATATGTATAATGAAGAAATGTTAGACTTCTTAAGACAAATAAAACCAGATTTAAATGATGTTGATATAAAATTAAACTACATAAGAGTAGCTTGTGGTATGAGAATACCAGGAATAGAAAATTTAACAATAGAAAAACCAGTAAGCAAATTAGACATAGAGCCTACTTTTGAATATTTAATAGATGGAAATTCGGGAGTAAGCCTTGGAACAAATATGTTTGCAAGGAAAGATTTCATATGTTTAAATAATGAAAGAATTGTAACTAGTAGATATTATTATGATGAAAAATGGTATAAAAGAATAGATGGAGAGGAAGTAAATTCCGAAGAAATTCCAGAAGATGAAAAGAAACTACTAGAAGAGTATTATAATGATATGAAAGAAGAATTAGGAATATCAACATCAATAAGTATAAATAACTTATTAAAATAGGAGAAAGGAAAAAAATATGGAGGAAGAAAGAATAATTAGTCCAAATTTAGAAGGAAGCAGCGAAGAAAGAATGGAAAATTCATTAAGACCTAAAACTCTAGATGAATATATTGGACAAAACAAAGTAAAAGAAAATATGAAAATATATATAGAATCAGCTAAAAAAAGAAATGAGCCATTAGACCATTGTTTATTATATGGACCTCCTGGACTTGGAAAAACAACACTTGCAAGTATTATAGCAAATGAAATGCATTCAAATATAAAAATAACATCTGGACCAGCAATAGAAAAACCTGGGGATTTAGCAGGTTTGCTTACAAACTTATCAGAATTTGATGTTTTATTTATAGATGAAATTCATAGACTTAGTAAAAGTGTAGAGGAAATACTATATCCAGCCTTAGAAGATTTTACATTAGATATAGTAATAGGAAAAGGTCCAAGTAGTAGGTCTATTAGATTAGACTTACCAAAATTCACATTAATAGGAGCAACAACAAAAGCAGGGTCACTTACCACACCACTTCGTGATAGATTTGGAATTATACACAGATTAGAATTGTATTCAATAGAAGATTTATCAACTATTATAAAAAGGTCAAGCAAAATTTTAGAGGTAAATATTGATGAGGAAGCAGCAAAAGAAATAGCAAGAAGGTCAAGAGGAACACCTAGAATAGCAAATAGATTATTAAAGAGAGTAAGAGATTATGCAGTTGTTTTAGGTGATGGAGATATTGATTTAAAGATTGCAAAACATGCATTAAATAGTTTGGAAATAGATGAATTAGGTTTAGATGAAATAGATAGAAAATTATTAGAAACAATGATTGTACAATATGGTGGAAGAGCTGTTGGAATAGAAGCACTTGCTGCAACAGTTGGAGAAGAAATAGATACAATAGAAGATGTATATGAACCATATTTAATCCAAATAGGTTTTATTGCAAGAACATTAAGGGGAAGAAAAGTGTTGCCACCTGCATATAAACATTTAGGATATGAATATTTAGGAGAATAAAAATGGAATATAATGAGGAAATATTAGAAAAATGCTTACCAAAATATTTAGAAAATAATTTAAAAAATCTAAAAGAAGGAATTAAAAATAAAGTAAGTTATTTAGATTGTTTAATAGATGAATTACAAGGTTCTGTAAATAGTGCTTGGGTAGATGGAGATATAACAGAAGAACAATGTGATTATTTCTATAGAAAAAATATATATGGAGGGCTAATATGATAGATTTTATTAAAAAAGTAAAAAAAATATGTGAAGAAAATAAAAAAGTTGCAATGTTTATAGACATGGATGGAACAATAGCAGAATATACAGTATTTAAAGAAGGAACAATAACAAATGAAACAAAAGGTGTATTTTTGAATAGCAAACCAATAAAAATTATAATAGATGAATTAAGAAAAATAAATGATATAGAAAATATAGATTTATATATATTAACACTTGCAAAAAGTACAATAATTGTAGAAGAAAAGAAAGAATGGCTAAGAAAATATGTTGATTTCATAAAAGAAAGTAATTGGATAATTATAAACAAACAAAAAGGAGAATACAGTAAAGAAAACAGAAACCATATAAAAGCTGATAAAATAGAAGAAAAATTAAAAGAATACGACAAAGCTATTTTATTAGATGATGAACATACAATATTAAGAGAAGCACAAAAACAGCTAAAAGATAAATGCCAAGTATTTCATATATCATCAGTAATTGTATAAAAGGAGTTTAAATGATTTTAGAAAAATTAAAAAAGATACCACATTATTTAGTAACAAAAGTTATGATTATAAATTTAATAATTTTTGTAATTGTAAATCTTATATTTGATATAAAATATGAACAAGTAGACGATTTTATAATATATAGTTTATATTCAGGATTAGACCGGAACATATAATATTCATGGAGTATATATTAGCCCAATATTATGTTTTATAATAGGACTGTTTTTTAGAATACTTCCTATGATAAATTGGCATACAATATTTTTACTTCTAATGCAATTTGTTTGTTTTACAATTATAGGAACGATAATATTAAAAAGAAATAATAATAAAATTTCATTTGTCTTATATATTGTATTTTCAAGTGTATTTTATACAGCACTAATGCAATTAATACAATATACATCAGTATCAGCACTTTTAATATTAACAGCATTTTTTGTAATAGTAGATGGAATAGAAAAAGGAGAATTAAATAAAAAACATAAAATTATTTCAATAGTGTTATTTACTTTAGGAATATTACTAAGGTTACAATCATTATTGATAATTGCACCATTTTTCTTAATATATGGAATTTATTATTGTATTTTAAAAATAAGAAAAAAGATTTCAAAAGAAATATTAATAAAATTAATAAAACAATATTTCATATTAGGAGTAATTACTATTTTAGTATATATATCAAATGTATTGTTTTATAGTTCAGATTTATATAAAGAATATATTGAATATAATAATTTAAGAGGAACTTTGCAAGATACATCATATACAAATTATGAAGAAAATAAAGAAATATTTGATGAAATAGGTTGGTCCGAAAATGACCATTACTTGTTCTATACATTTAATTTCGGAGATGAAAATGTATATAGTAAAGAAAATTTACAAAAGATTGTAGATTATAAAAAATCAATAAATGAATATTATAATTTGAATTTAGATTTTGAAGAAGTAACAAATAGTTTATTAGAAGAAATGAAAAATACAAATCCTTATCTTGTAATAATGCTTATTATAACATTTGTAATTGCATTATACACCAATAGAGAAAAAACAGGGTTTATAATAAGTATATTTTTGGTAACAATTCTAGTAAATATGTTATTTATAGTATTAAATAGAAGTATGCAAAGAGTTGTAATCCCAGAATATATACTTGGAACTGCAATGATGTTGTATTTTATAAAATATAATAATAGAGAAAAATCAGAAAAGGAAGATTTTAGATTAGAAGCAATATCTATTTTTATAATTGTAGTTACAATTATATTTGCAGGAGGAAAATATCAATACAATTATCATTTAGAAGATTATAGTAATTATAAAAATGTAATTAACTATACAAATGAACATAAAGAAAATGTATATTTATATACAGTGCCATCACTTCAATATAGATATTTAGTATATTCTGTATATACTATGCCACCAAAAGGAGCATTTTCAAATTTAAGAGTTATGGGTGGATGGGATATGTTTACTAAAAATTACTATGACTTTAAAGAAAGATATAATTTAGATGGAACATTTTTAGATTTACTAAAAGATAATGTTTATCTAATAGATGGAGATGTTATATGGTCAGGAAATTACTACCACAATTATATAAATAATATAGTTTTATTTATAAAAGAACATTATAATAAAAATGTTTCATATGAGAAAATAAAGACTTTTGATAATATTTATATTTATAAATTACATGAAGAGGTAGCAGAATAAAAAACTGCTACCTTTTTTGTAACAAATTAAGAAGTTGTACGTCTTATATACAAGAAAGGGGAAGAAAAGTTATGCAGGATATTAAAAAAATATATGAAGAATATTTTGAAACTGTAAATAAATACTTATTCTGTTTAACTAAAAACTATGATATAGCTGAAGAACTAACACAAGAAACATTTTATAGAGCAGTAAAGAAAATAGGTACCTATAAAGGCGAATGTAAGATTTCTGTATGGTTATGTCAGATAGCTAAAAACTTATGGTATGATGAGTGGAGAAAGAATAAAAAACTAGCAAATAAAGATTATGACTTACTTAATATAGAAACAGAAGAAAAAGTAGAAGATGAAGTTATCTCTAATGATGAAAAAATTACATTATATAAGAAAATGCAGTCTTTAGATGAAAAAACAAGAGAAGTAATATATCTTAGAATTACAGGAGAATTAAGTTTTAAAGAGATAGGAGACATTTTAAATAAGTCTGAAAACTGGGCAAGAGTAACTTTTTATAGAGGTAAATTAAAATTGAAGGAGGGTGATTAAAATGAAAGAGAATAAAGAATGTAAAATTGCTCAAGATTTATTACCTAACTATATTGAAAAATTAACAAATGAGGAAACAAATAAATTTATAGAAGAGCATTTAAAAAATTGTGAAGATTGTAAAAAAAACTATGATGATATGAAAGAAAGTTTAAATAAAAATAATAAAAATAAAGAAAAGAAAAAAGTTAATTTTTTAAAAAAATATAAAAATAAATTAAGAATACTAGAAATTATTCTATTAATTATAATTGTCGCATTTGTTGTAAATACAGGAAGAAAAGTATATATAATAACAGACTTGAATAATAAGGCTGAAAAATATATAAATTCTACAAATTATCATAAAATAGTTTATTCATTGGATAAAGGAAATTATACAAAATCAGAAGTTTATAGTTTAGATAATAAAAAGAAAATAATATTAACAACATTAACAGAAGACGGTAAAAAAGAAGTGGTTACAATATATGGAACAAAAATAGGAAATGCTCCAGATACTCCATATGCTATGGTAGAGCCACCTATTGGAATTTACAAGCAAAATGTATACAAAGAAACTGAAACAGAAAAAACAGTTACACTAAATTTAGAATCAGAAATAGCAGTAGAACCTCAAAAAGCATTTTATGGAATAGAAAATATAAAACAATTAATAGTTTGTGCAATTACAAGTTCAATAAATAAAACAACATATGATGGAAATAAATGTTATTATGTATCAGGAATGCCAAGCATACTTTTAAACTCAAGTATGTATGTAAATAAAGATACAGGATTAGCAATAAGTTTAATGGCATCTGAATACGAAAATCCTGATGGAGAAAGAGGTAGGGTTGCTGGTGCAGAATATAAATATGAATTTGGAACAGTAACAGAAGATGATTTTATAGAGCCAGATATTAGTGAATATAAAATTGAAGATGCTAATGATTATATAAATCAATAAGAAATATAAAATATAAGGAAAGAGTAGAAATATTCTTTCCTTATATTTGCCTTAAAAGCTGGAAAAAATACATAAAATATGGTATATTATTTATGGAAAAAATAGTAAAGGAAGTAGAAAAATGAAATTATTAATGCATACTTGTTGTGCACCATGTAGTGTATATTGTATAGATGAATTAAGAAGTGAAAATATAGAACCTGTTGTGTATTGGTTTAATCCCAATATACATCCATATACAGAATATAAAATAAGGCGAGATTGTTTAAAAGAATATACTAAAAGTATAAATGTAAAATCTATTTTTGAAGAAAATTATGGATTAGATAATTTTTGTAGAGGAGTTGTAAATAGATTAGATACAAGATGCCAAGATTATTGTTATCCAGTTCGTTTAGCACAAACAGCAAAATATGCTAAAGAAAATGGATATACTCATTTTACAACAACTTTATTAGTAAGTCCTTATCAAAAACATGATGCTATTATTGAAGTTGCTAAACAAATGGCTAAAAAATATAATATAGAATTTTTATATAGAGATTTTAGGGTTGGGTTTAAAGAAGGACAAGCAAAAGCAAGAGAATTGGGACTTTATATACAAAAATATTGTGGTTGTATTTTTTCAGAAGAAGATAGATATTTAAGCACAACAGGAAATAAGCCTAATTTACCAGAAGGATTTGAATTCTTACCAGTAACACCATCTATTAATATAAAGAAGGAAAGAAAGAATAAAGAACAATATATGGAATTATTGCTTGAAGCAGACCCAAGTAAAGAAATGATTAGCAAATATTTATCTCAAGCAGAGTTATTTGTATTAACATATAAAGAGAAAACAGTTTGCATTGCTGTAACTATAAAAGTAGATAATGATACAATAGAATTAAAAAATATAGTAACAAAAAAAGAGTATAGAAAAAATGGTTTTGGTAAAAAAATGATAAAATATTTAGTAGATAATTATAAAACAAAATATAAAAAAATTATAGTAGGAACAACAGAAAACAATATACCATTCTATGTAAAGCAAGGATTTGATAAATACGAAAAAACTATAAAGAATTTCTTTACCAATAATTATGATGAAAAAATATTTGATGAGAATTTACAATGTACTGATTTAATATATTATTCAAAAGATTTAAAAATAAAGCCTCAATAAAAAGGAGATGAAAAAATGGATGAATTAATAATTAAAAATATAATAAATCAAGGGGAAAAAATAAATACAGAATTTAAAGAAGCTAAAACTAAATTACCTAAAAATTTATTTGAAACAATATGTGCATTTTTAAATAGATTTGGTGGAAACATAATATTAGGCGTAAATGATAATAGAGAAATTATTGGAATAGATGAAAATTCTGTGGTAAAAATGAAAAAAGATTTTGCAAATTTATGTAATAATACTTCTAAAATATCTCCTATACGGTGTATTTAAAAATAATGGATTATAAAATAGATGGAAAAGTTGTATTATATATAAATGTTCCAGATTCTTCAGAAGTGTATAGATGTAATGGAAGAATTTATGATAGAAATGAAGATGGTGATTTTGATATTACAGATAATAGCAATTTAGTAGCTGATATGTATATTAGAAAAAGAGATATACATATAGAAGATAAAATATTTCCATATGCTACAATGAAAAATTTAAGAGAAGATTTATTTGAAAAGGCAAGAAAATGGGCAATACTTAAAAATGAAAATCATGCCTGGAAAAATATGTCTAATGAGGAAATTGTTAGAACTTCAGGGTTATATAGAGAAGATGTTATGACACAGAAAAAAGGTTTAACTCTTGCTGCAATTTTATTATTTGGAACAGATGAAACAATAATGTCTTGTTTATCTAATTTTAAAACAGATGCAATATAGAGAGGAAAATATGAATAGATATGATGATAGAGATGTTATTATTACAAATTTAATAGATAGCTATGAAAGATTAATGCAATTTATACAAAAGCACACTAATGATAAATTTTATTTAGAGGGTTCACATAGTGTTAGTATTAGAGATAAAATAGCACGTGAATTATGTAGTAATTTATTAATTCATAGAGAGTTTTCAAGTGGTATAACATCAAGAATAATCATAACAAAAGAAAGTATTTATACTGAAAATCCTAATATACCAAGAATGAGAGGAGTTGTTACGATTAAGAATTGCATACCTTACTCTAAGAACCCTAAAATAGCAAAAATCTTTAGAGAAATAGGGTTAGCAGATGAATTAGGAAGTGGAGTAAGAAATATAACAAATTATTCTGAGATATATTCAGGAAGTGAGCCAATTTTTGAAGAGGGAGATATTTTTAAAGCAACAGTTCCGTTAGTCAAAGTAGTAAATGAAATGACAGTATCAGAAATTAATAATATGACAGTAAAAGAATTAAATGCAACATTAATCGGAAAAAAGGCACAAGATAAGGCACAAGATAAGGCACAAGATGAAATGATTTTACGCATAATAGAATTTTGTAAGGAAGAAAGAAATATTTTTGAAATTATGCAATATATAGGTTATAAAAATAGAACAAGATTCAGAAGAGATTATATAAAGCCATTAGTGGAAAAAGGAATATTAAAAATGACTATACCAGATAAGCCAACAAGCAAAAATCAAAAATATATTTCTAAATAATATATGTAAAAATATTTCGAAAATATTAAATAAAAGAGTTAAATTGATTTAATAAAGAATTTAGTAGATAATTATATATTATAGTGTGACAACTAAAACAATATATCTTTTACTAGAAAGTATTATAAATGAAAAAAAGAAATATTATTATTATATCTGTAATAGTTATAATTTTACTTGTTATATTATTATGGGTAAAAGGAATTATTCCAATGCAAATAGCAAAAGTTTACGGAACTATTTATATGGATGTCAACTTCCCTAAAATGCATTTAAAGTATGTTAATATAGAATGAAGCAAATATCATGGAGCATATATAATTCAATTCAAAGATAAAAAAGACCAAGTATATGGTTGTGTTATTGGTCCAAAATATTTTCCTGTGAGTATTGGACAAGGAATATTTGCTATACAAGAAGAGTATAGAAGATATTAAAAATAGATAAAGCAAGTGAAAAGAAAATTTGAAAATAAAATAAAAGAGGAGGATAAATGTCTTTAATAAGTGTAAAAAATTTAAGCTTTGGGTATGATGGAAGTTTAAATAATATATTTGAAAATGTATCATTTAATATAGATACAAATTGGAAGATAGGACTAATAGGAAGAAATGGAAAAGGAAAGACAACATTTCTAAAATTATTATTAGGTGAATATCAATACAAAGGAATGATATCAAAAAGTGTAGAATTTGATTATTTCCCATATGAAGTAAAAAATAAAGAAAGAATGTCAATAGAAATAGTAGAGGAAATAGCACCAAATGTAGAAGATTGGCAGATTATAAAAGAATTAAATTTATTAAATACAGATGCAGAAATTCTTTATAGAAAATTTAACTTATTAAGTGGCGGAGAACAAGTAAAGATACTTTTAATAAGTTTGTTCTTAAAAGAAAATAATTTTCTACTTATAGATGAACCTACAAACCATTTAGATATTGAAACAAGAAATAATTTAATAGAATATTTAAATAAGAAAAAAGGATTTATTCTAGTATCTCATGATAGAAACTTTTTAGATAAGGTTGTAAACCATATAATTTCTATAAATAATACCGATATTGATATTCAGAAAGGTAATTTTTCAACATGGAAAGAAAATAAAGATAGACAAGATAATTTTGAATTAACACAAAATGAAAAAATAAAAAGAGATATAGATAGATTAGAAGTAGCATCAAGAAATACAGCTAACTGGTCTAATAAAATAGAAAAAACAAAATATAATACAACAAATTCTGGTTCAAAGGTTGATAGAGGATATATAGGGCATCAATCAGCTAAAATGATGAAAAAATCAAAAGTAATGGAAAAAAGAATAGAAAAAGCAATTGAAGAAAAATCTAGTTTGTTAAATAATATAGATAAGAATGAAAGTTTAAAAATAGTACCTTTAGAAAGTAGGAAAAATCCATTAATATTAGCAAAAAAATTACAAATAAAATACGATAACAAACCTATATTTAATGAAATATCATTTGAAGTAAATAATGGAGATAGAGTTGCAATTATAGGGAAAAATGGTATTGGAAAATCAAGTATACTAAAATTAATTATAGGTAAAAAAATTAACTATAATGGAGATATAAAAATAGCTAATGATTTAAAAATATCTTATGTTTCACAAAGTACACAAGAGCTAAAGGGAACACTAAAAGAATATGCGTCTTATAATAAGCTAGATGAAAGTATATTTAAAGCAATGCTTTCAAAAATGGGATTTTCAAAACTAGAATTTGAGAAAAATATAGAGCAAATGAGTGAAGGGCAGAAGAAAAAAGTATTATTAGCAAAAAGTATATCAGAATCAGCAAATATATATATTTGGGATGAACCATTAAACTATATTGATATCTTAACAAGAATACAGTTGGAAGAATCAATTTTAAAATATAAACCTACTATTATATTTGTAGAACATGATGAAGCTTTTATAAAAAATGTAGCAACAAAAGTAATTAATTTAGAAAAATAGAAATGGTGAATTGTGAAAATGAAGGAATTCATCCTGAAATAGGAGTTTAGAAAATAGAGTTTAAATTAGAAGATAAAATTATAAAAGAGATAATATAACTAAATAAAAAACAAAAGTAGATGATAAGTAATTATCTACTTTTTGTTATAAATTGATTTAGGAGAGTTTACAATGGAAACTATTTTATTAGTAGAAGATGATACAGATATTCATAACTTAATAAAGAAAATTTTAGAAAAAGAAAAATACAAAGTGGTTAATGCTTATTCTGGAACAGAAGCTTTAATGATTTTAAACAAAGAAAATATAGACTTAATATTATTAGA
>CALXFJ010000013.1 GCA_944387565.1 uncultured Clostridia bacterium
TTTCTTTATTTTCACATAAAATTCATAATTCTGTGGATAACCTTTCGTCATTTTCTCAAAAAATACCGAAACTTAAAAAATCTAAGAATTTTAAGGATGAAGTTTTTTCCGTTTTATTAAGTTTTTATATCAGTTTTATTACAGTTCTATTACAAAAAATAGTGTAACTATTTTTGTATAATTACACTATTTTTCTTATATAATTTTTATTAAACTTCCATAATAATTGGTATAATCATTGGATTTCTCTTAGTTTTTGCAAATACGTAATCTCTTAAATTTTCTCTTACTGTTGATTTTATTGTTGACCAATCACGTATTCCTTTTTCTTCACATTTAGCTATTTCATGTCTTACTACTGATTTTACTTCATCCATTAAGTTTTCAGATTCTCTTACATATACAAATCCTCTTGATATTACATCTGGACCTGCTATTACTTCTCCAGTATTAGAATCCATTGTTAATACTATAACTATTAATCCATCTTGTGATAGATGTTGTCTATCTCTTAAAACTATATTTCCAACATCTCCTACACCTAATCCATCTACTAAGACTCTTCCATTTGGTACAGTTCCTGTTAATTCTGCTCCATCTTCATTTATTTCTAATATTCTACCATTTTGTAACATGATAATATGTTCTTTATCATATCCCATACTTTGAGCGGTTTCACTATGGGCAATTAATTGTCTATATTCACCATGAACTGGTATGAAGTATTTTGGTTTTGTTAATGCTATTATTAATTTTTGTTCTTCTTGACAAGCATGTCCTGATACGTGAACATCTTCTAATGAACTGTATACAACTTCTGCACCAATTTGCATTAAGTCATCTATTACTTTTGATACATATTTTTCATTTCCTGGTATTGGGGTTGCTGATATTATAATTAAGTCATTTGGTGTTATTTTTACTTTTCTATGATCTCCAGCTGCCATTCTTGTTAATGCTGACATTGGCTCTCCTTGACTTCCTGTTGTTATTATTACTAGGTTCTCATCTGGATAATTTTTTATCATATCAATGTCTATAAATAGGTTTTCTGGACATTCAATATATCCTAGTTCTCTTGCTGTTGTAATCATATTTATCATACTTCTACCACATACAGCTATTTTTCTATTATATTTTATAGCACAATTTACTATTTGCTGTACTCTATGAACATTTGATGCAAATGTTGCAACAACTATTCTTTTTGTACAATGTAAGAATAATTTATCAAAAACCTCTCCAACAGAACTTTCTGACATTGTAAATCCTTTTCTTTCTGAGTTTGTACTATCTGACATTAACGCTAATATTCCTTTATTTCCTAGTTCAGCAATTCTTCCAAAGTCCATTATTTTACCATCTATTGGAGTATAATCTACTTTAAAGTCACCTGTGTGTAATATTGTTCCTGCTGGTGTTGTTATTGCAAGCATAACTGAATCTGGTATACTATGTGAACTCCTTATAAATTCTACTTTAAAGTTCTTTCCTAATTTTATTGTTTGTCCTTGAGTTACTTCTACTAATTTTGTTGTTCTTAATAATTTATGCTCTTCTAATTTATTTTTAATTAATCCTACTGTTAATTTAGTTGCATAAATTGGAATATTTATTTTCTTTAAGAAATAAGGAACTGAACCTATATGGTCTTCGTGTCCATGTGTTATTACTAATCCTTTTATTTTATCTTTATTTTGTTCTAGATATGTTATATCTGGTATTACTAAGTCTACCCCTAACATATCATCTTCTGGAAATGATAAACCACAGTCTACTACTATCATTTCGTTTTCGTATTCAAAAACTGTAATATTTTTTCCTATTTCATGTAATCCTCCCAGTGGTATTATTTTAAGCTTTGATGACTTAAAAACTTCTTTTTGAACATTTCTTTTTCCGACTCTTGCTGTTCTTTTAGTTTCACTTTCTTTTTTATTTACTTTTCTAGTATTTGTTCTTTTTACTTGTGAGTTTGTTCTTCTACTTCTCACGTTTTTCTTATTGTTGTTTTCTATTTTTTCTTCTGACATAAATTCTCCTTTCTTAATTTAAACATTTTATTTTTCAATCCTATTAATCATTTAATAAATTAGACAAATGTCTAATACCCTAAAATATTTATGTACGCAAAAATTAAGTTTATAGACTATAGTTTTTACTATAAACATTTTATTTTTATTTAATTTCCCGCTCTCTTATTATTTACCTAAACTTATCTTTTAATACATTATTTTAGGTTTTAAATTTTAATAAAATCTCTTATTTTAGCATTTACATGCTATCAACTGTCAATTATTATACTATAATTTGAAATAAATGTCAAATTTGATTTATGTAAATCAAATTATAAATTTATAGTATTATTTGAATAACAGTATAAAAGATTTAAAAATAAAATAAACCAGAGACTAATTTCCTCTGGTTTGATATTTATTATTGATTTTGTGTATTTTCTCCTCTTCCTTCTGGAAGTGCATCTGAATAATCAAGTACAATTCTTATTCTTGTAATAGCTTTAATAGCTCTAACAAATTTACTATTTTTGAATCTTTGCCATAAACTTGGTTTAGCTTCAAAAGTTGTTGCTTGATTATATTGTTCAACCTGTTCTGCTTCTGTAACTTCTTCTTTAGGTTCTTCTATAACTTGCTCTTGAACTTCTTCAACTGGTGTTGGAATTGATTTTAAAGCATCAGCAACTTCTATTCCAATATAGCTTAATGCTTTTGATCTATCTTCAATTCTTTCCATATCAATTTCAATATGTAAATTAGCTTCTAAATTATTTATTCTTGCATGTATCAATTTCATTGCATCTTGATAATTTTGTGATTTAGTACCTTTTGCTTTTCCAATAATATTTAGTGGCTCTATTATATCTTCAGAAAAACTTTCTTCAGCTTCTTTTACTTGGTCTTTCCAATCTTTTTCTTTATTTTCTACTGCTTCTAATACTTCTTTTAATTTACCTGCTAAAGCTATATTTTGTTCTCTTTGTCTAATTAATTCTTCTATCTTTTTTGTATTTTCTTCAAATTGGTTTGTTGCAAATTCAACTAACCCATAAGCAGCTTTATAAACACTTGCTGGGAAGTTTTTCTTTTTTGGATATTCAATTAAATATGTTTTTATAGATTCAACTAAATCTTTAAAATATGTATCATCTTCTAGTTGAACTATTTGTTTTTTACTCTTAGGGTTTATTAATTTTTGTACTTTATCTATATTCATTAATATTTTTTCTTCCGTGATAACCATTCTCACATTTACTATGCCAGATTTAGACATTGTAAATTACCTCCTTTTATCTTACGCGTATTTGCCTTTGCTTTCTTTATTATTATACATTAAGCAACAAAAAACTACAAGATAATCTCTTATTTTTTGTGTTAAGTTTTTGTTACAAAAATATTACAGAAATATTACATCTTTTTCAAAGTATTAGGGAAAAGCTATTTTCGCTTTTCCCTTTCTTACTATAATACCGTTTTTATCTCTTCGGCTCTTTTTACTTTTTGTGTTGTTGTTTTTATTAATTCTTTATCTGTAACAATAATATCTCTTATATATTTATAAGCAGGCATTGTTTTATTTACTTTTTTTACTTCTTGCCAAATTTTTTCTTTTATTTCATTTTCATCAGTTGTTCCCAAAATTTCCTTTGCATTTTCTTTGTCATAAACAATCTTAGCTGCTATTTTATAATCTCCATCATCTTCTGGTCTTCCATAAACAAAACTTTCTTTTACTCCCTCTATTTTATTAATTAAAGCTTCTAATTCTTCTGGGAATATATTTTTTCCATTTTTTAATACAATAACAAATTTCTTTCTTCCTGATATAAATATAAATCCATCTTTATCAATTCTTGCCAAATCACCGGTATATAGCCATCCATCTTTTAAAGTTTCTTTTGTTGCTTCTTCATTATTGTAATATCCAAGCATCATTGAAGGACCTTTTGCTAATAATTCTCCAACTCCATCTTCATCAGGATTATCTATTTTTACATCTAAACTTGGTAATGCTTTTCCTATTGAACCAATTCTTCTATATTTATCATCTTCTGCTGCTATTACTGGTGAACTCTCTGTTAATCCATATCCTTGATACATTGTAATTCCTAATTCATTAAATCCTTTTTCTGTATCTGGGTCTAATGCTGCACCACCAGATACAAATAATCTTAATTTTCCTCCAAATGTATCATGTATTTCCTTAAATAATTTTTTTCTAATATCTATTCCAAATTTTAATAAGAAATTACTTATTTTAATTCCTTTTTTTACTGTTTCCAATTTTCCTTTTTTCTCAATTGCTTTCATAACTTTTTTATACATTGCCTCATAAAGAATTGGAACTGATATCATTGCTGTTATTTTATATTCTTTTATATTTTCTGCAATATGACGAATTCCATCACAGAAGGCTATTGAACCACCTGTTGATATTGGATATAAAAATCCTACTGTACATTCAAAAGTATGATGTAATGGTAAGAATGATAAAAATCTATCTTCTGGTGTTAGCTTTATTACAGCTGTAATATCTTGTAAGTTACTACATATATTTTTATGAGATAGCATAACTGCTTTTGACATAGCTGTTGTTCCAGAAGTAAATAGCATTATTCCCATTTTTTCATTATCAATCTTGCTATCCAAAAATTCTCTATTTCCTTCTTCTAATAATTTTCTTCCTTCTTCAGTTAATTCTTTTTGTGATTTTACACCATTTTCTTCTTTGTCTAAATCCATAGAAATAAAATATTGAAGTTTTGTATTTTTTTGCTCTCTAATTCTATTCATAACTTCATCATATTTTTTAGAATAAAAAATTGCTTCAACTTCTGAACGAATAATCAAACTTTCTATTTCATTGTCTGGAAGTGCTTTATCTAGTGGTACTATTACCCCTGTACCTGCTGCAACTGCTAAGTAATCCACTCCCCATTCATATCTATTTTCTGATATAACAGCTACTCTCTTATCTTTTAATCCCATATTTATCAATTTTGTACCTAAAGCATTTATTTCATCCCTAAATTCTTTGTGAGTAATTTCTCTAAATTTTCCTTCTTCTTCTGTTCTAAAAACATAAGCTGGTCTATTTCCATACTTTTCTCCTGATTTTTTTAACATATCTTTTAAATCTGTATATTCAACAAACTCATGAATTGGTTTTCTCATTTTTCTTCCCCTCTTTTATTTTATTCTTAAACCTTCAATTATTGTATTTTCAAATTCTTTATACAATTTCATAATGTCAATTTCTTCTTTACTTCTTTCTTTATATACTAAACTTGAACCTATTAAACCATAAATTTCAGAAGCAATTGCTTGTGGATTTTCCTTTTTTATCTCGCCATTTTCAATTCCTTCTTTTACAATCTGTTCTATTTTATATATATAGGACATAATGTGTTTTTTACATGTTTTATTTCTTGATTCATTTCCCCAAAACTGACTAAGTAAAATTGTAATTAAATCTTCGTATTTTACTACTATTTTTATTTGTATTAATACAATTGCTTTTATTTTATCAATATAATTAGGGAACTTTGCTGTTTTTATATCAATACTATTTTGAAGAAGTTTTATTCCTTCTTCTATTAAAAAATTAAAAATTTCTTCTTTACTTGAAAAATGATAATAAAGTGTTCCTTTCGCTACACCTACTGTTGCTGTAATTTCTTCGATACTTGTAGCATCATATCCTTTTTCAGCAAATAACTTCATTGAAGTTTCAAATATTTTTCTTTTTGTTTTATTCATCTTTTACCACCTTTCAATTTGTGATAACTAGTACTTATTATATATATATTTATTCAATATTGCAATACTTTTATGTTATTTTGAATACGCAGTCAATATGATAATTTAAAAATCTATCTATTTAATTTTTAAATTATCTGAATTTTTCGAAAAAATTTTTGGAATTAAACTTTCAGATTTAAAATTTTGAAGATATAAAATCTTTATAATTATTAACATATTTTTACAAAAAGCACAATATTTTTTAAAATTTATATATTATTTCTTTACTTTTTTTATTAACTAATATAAAATAAGTTTGAACTGGATATAATAAGAAAAAAAGTAATGGAGGAAACAAATGAAAAACAAAAATGAATTAAATTATAAAGATTTGAAAATGACTTGCGACCCTAATATTTTTAATTTTGATACAACTGCAGATTTAGAATCAATTCAAGATGGAATTGGACAAGACCGTGGTATTAAAGCATTAGAATTCGGTTTACAAGTAGATGTTAAAGGTTATAACATATATATAGAAGGACCCAGCGGAGTTGGAAAAACTTCTTACACAAGGAACTATTTAAGAAAATTAGCTTTAAAAAAGAAAGTTCCTTCTGATTGGTGTTATATTTATAATTTTGAAAACCCAAATGAACCAATAGCTGTTGAATTACCTGCAGGGCAAGGTAAAGAATTTAAAGAAGCTATGGATGGTTTTATAAAAGAAATCAGAAAAGATATTAGAAAAACATTTAATAACGATGATTTTGAAAAAGAAAAAGCTTTAATTAGACAAGAATTTGAAGTAAAACGTACCGCATTGCTCGATAAATTAAATCAAGATGCTTCAAAACATAATTTTCAGGTAAAAACAGCACAAAACGGAATATATATGATGCCTATTGTAGATGGTAAAGTTCTACAAGAAGAGGAATTTGATAAATTAGATGAAGAAATAAAAAAAGAGTATGAAGAAAAATCTGTTATAGTACAAGAGCAAATAATGGAAACAATTAGTCAAATAAAAGAAATTGAACGTCAATCTGATAAAAAAATTTCTGAATGGCAATCAAATGTAGCTCTTCTTACTGTAAATGTTCATATTAATTATTTAAAGTCAAAATATAGAAGAAATAAAAAAATTAATCACTTCTTAAATGATGTAAAACAAGATGTTTTAAAGAATATTCCAACATTTCTTGAAGACCCTAATAAACAAAATCAAGCTCCAAACAATCCAGCTTTAAGAAAACAAGACCCTTGTTTAAATTATAGAGTTAATTTATTTGTTGATAATTCAAGCAAAGAAGGGGCGCCTGTTATTATGGATTCTAATTATTCATATCATAATATATTTGGTGCTTTAGAATATGAAAATTATTATGGTGCTTTAAGAACAGACCATACTATGTTAAAATCTGGTTTATTACAACAAGCAAATGGTGGATATATAATTTTCCAAGCAAAAGATTTATTACAAAATGGAATGTGTTATGAAGCTTTAAAGAAAGCTTTAAGAATAAAAGAAGTAGGCATTGACAATGCGGGAGAACAACGTTCTTCAATGGCATTAATTTCTTTAAAACCTGAACCTATTCCTCTTAATTTGAAAGTTATATTAATTGGCAATAGTTCAATTTATCAAACTCTTTTAGCTATGGATTCTGATTTTAGGAAATTATTTAAAATAAAAGTTGAATTTGAAGAAACAGCTGAAATTACAAATGAAAATTTGAATAAATTATCACAAATAATTCATGGTTTCTGTGAACATGAAGAATTACCTCAATTAGATAAAGGTGCAATGGCTCGTTTAGTAGAATATGCTTCAAAACTTGCAGGTAGTCATAGTAAAGTATCAACTAGATTTGATGACTTAATGCAAATAGTTGGTGAAGCCGCAACTTGGGCAAAAATTTCTAGGTCTAAAGTTGTTACTTCAAAATTCATGGATAAGGCTTTAGCAGAAAGAGTTGAAAGAGTTAAAAAATATGATGAAAAATATCTAGAAATGATTAAAGAAAACACACTTTTAATAGATACATCTGGTTATAAAGTTGGTCAATTAAATGGTTTAACTGTTTTAACTGTTGGTGATTATTCTTTTGGTAAACCTGCAAAAATCACAGTTAACACTTATACCGGAAAAAATGGAATTGTAAATATAGAAAGAGAAGTTGAAATTTCTGGTCCATCTCATTCTAAAGGTGTTCTTATACTTACTGGATACTTAGGTGAAATGTTTGCTCAAGATATTCCTTTATGCTTAACAGCAAGTATTTGTTTTGAACAACTATATAATGGTGTAGATGGTGATAGTGCTTCTAGTACAGAATTATACGGATTACTTTCTAGCTTATCAGAAATTCCTATTAATCAATCAATTGCTGTTACTGGTTCAGTAAATCAAAAAGGACAAATACAACCTATTGGTGGAGTAAATGAAAAAATTGAAGGATATTTCCAAGTATGTAAAGTTCGTGGACTAGATGGTTCACATGGAGTTATGATTCCAATTCAAAATGTAGATAATTTACAATTATCAGATGAAATTATACAAGCTGTAAAAGATAAAAAATTCCATATTTATGCAGTTTCTACTATAGAAGAAGGAATAGAAGTTTTAACAGGAGTTCCTGCTGGTAAAAAAGATAAAGATGGTCATTTCCCTGCTGGAACAATTAATTATCTAGTATATGAAAAACTTAAAAAATATGCCAAAATAAGCAATAACAAATAATTTCTCAGTGTCTCAGTGGGGACGTTTCTGATGCGACATAATTTTATTTTTATAATAATTTTACTAAATGTCGCATCAGAAACGTCCCCACTGAGACACTCAGAGACTAAAATATATTTTCTAAGTTAAATGCATATTTTTCTTCTATGTGTCTTAAAATAAAAACACATTTATCTAATTCTTTAATTGCTTCTGCATATTCTTCTGTACTTACCAAACTATCTAATCCTGTTAAATTATCTTCTACTTTTTCTAGCTCATTATGTTCTATATAATATGCAAGTTTGTCATGTCTTGATTCCCAATCTTTAGTTATTTTATCTACTGAATTGGATAATTCATCATTTGTTTTTTCTTTCTCATTTTTTATTTTATTATTTAAATCTAACTTTAATTCTTCTAAATCATTTGATATAGTTGCTACTGATTCTTTAGTATATTGCTGTGTTATAATATTTCCAATAGATATTGCAATTACAACAATTATACAAATTATTATCTCTTTTTTCACCTACTTTTTCTCTTCCTTTCTTTGGCAAAATATTTGTCCCTTTCCGTCTATTGTAACTACTAATGCTTCTTCTGGTTTCATATTGAATTTTTCTACTTGTTTTTTTAACCAATTATAATTTTTTCCTATTTCCTTTAAATTTTCAGTCATAATTTTTCCATCAACAACTAAATCATACGGAATCCCTTCATATTCTGGCATAATATTAAAATCTTGAGGAATTGTGTTTCTTTTATCTGGTTTTTGTATTACAGTTACTTGTCCGCTTGTTTCTAATATTGCATATTCTACATCTCCTAAATTAATTACATTGTTTCCTCTTAATCTTTCTTCTAATTCATTAATTGTGAATCTTTCTTTTCTTAAATTTTTTTCATTTATTTTCCCTCTATATATTAAAATACTTGGTCTTCCACAAATTATTTCTCTTGCTCTTGAGCTTTTTAAATTAATTAGTGAAATAATTAAATGCATAATTAAAAGTCCTAATATTGGTATTATTCCGTTAAATATAGGAACTCCTGTATCTGTCATAGGAATTGATGCTAAGTCCGCTATCATAATTGAAATTGCAAGTTCAAATGGTTGAAGTTGACCTATTTCTCTTTTTCCCATTAATCTCATAACTATTAAAACTATTATATATAAAACAATTGACCTAAAAAAAGTAATTAACATATATTACACCAACTTTTTAAATTTATTTTTTATTATTTTTAACAAATTTTTACTCTTCTATGCAATATTTTTTAGTATAAATAATTTTTTTTGGTGAATAATAAAATTAGAACCTTAAAAAAATTACATTATGAATATAATAACTAAGGAGGTTAACTAAAATGTCAGAAGTACAAGGAAATCATGCTCAAAGTGGAACTTCTACAGCTTGGCAAATAATTGGTAGATTAATTGCTTCAGCGGTAGTTTTGGCAATTACTGCATTTTTCACACCTGGCTTTACTATTAATAATATATGGACTTTAGCAATAGCTGCTGTAGTTCTAACTGTGATTGATTATTTAGTAGTTAGATTTACAGGTTTACATGCCAGTCCTTTTGGTAAAGGGTTCGTAGGATTTGCACTTGCTGCTATTACTTTATATGTTACTCAATTCTTTGTTGCAGGTTATTCTATTTCTTGGATGGCTGCTATAATTGGTGCATTAATCTATGGTGTAGTTGATTACTTTATCCCTGGAAATCAACAAATGTAGTAGCAATTTTTTTCTAAACACCAAAAAGCGATATAATTATTTTTTATATCGCTCTTTGGTTATTAATTATTATTTTATTTCTTGTATTATATTTTCTATATTATCATACTTAATACTATTTTTTGAAATAAATATCGCTAAAAATATGCTTATTATTACAAACACTATGCAAATCAAAACGCTTTGCCAAGAAATATACATATTATATAAAAGATTATTATTTAATCGATATTCTATAATGTAGATAATCGTAAAAATAATTATTCCTATTATAATACCTATTATTAATGATAATATTGAATAATACCATCCTTCAAATCTTAGCATTTTATTTAGTTGTTTTTTTGTCATACCTAAAGATTTTAAACTTTCAAATTCTTTTTTTCTTAAATTTATGTTAGAAAATATAACATTAAATATATTCAAAAAAACACATATTCCTATTAATATCAGAAAACTATATAAAAATACTTCCATAATAATTCTTTTACTATTATTTGAATTATTTTGTTCTTCATAATTAATTCCAGAAATTTGGTTTTCATTTAAATATTTATCGATTTCTTTTGTATTATTAGAATCCACATAAATATCTACTTCACTTGTCACTTCAATCTCATTTCTATTATAAAATTTATTTTCCTGTTTTTCTAACTCATTTTTTATATCATTTAAAGTATCTTTATTTACTAGTATTGCAACAGGTCCTCTATATAAATCAATAATTTCTGAATAATTGAAGTATCCATATAGGTTGTCCGTAACTTTTTTAACTTTTAAGTCAATATTTTTTACTGCTGAATAATTATACTCATTATCTTTTTGGATTGAAAAAATTTCCTCATCTAACATATCACTCAAATCTGGATTCATACCATTTAATAAATCTGTATCTAGAAAAGAAATAATATCTCCATCTTTATAATTAGTTACATGAAATTTAGCCAATTGTGGTAAATTTATTTCATTTAACAATACACATTCTCCATTTTCTAAATTTTCTATTCCAAGTTTATTTAATAAATTATTATATTCTTCATTTTCTTTTATCGTAAATATTGTACATCCTAAAGCTAACTTATCTGGATTATTTAAATCATAAAATAAAGCATTTCCATCTTTTGAATTTACAAAATTTATTAATTCTTCATTTATTTTATTATCTGATATATCTAATTGTATTTGTTTTACTTGTTCTTCTGTATAGTATGATTTTATTAAGTTTCTATCTTTTAAATCACTAATTACTTTATCATATTGATTATTATCATTTAAGGAAATCAAATAATTATAATTTCTATTATCATTATCAGCACGTGCATAAACATTAGTTATATAATTACTTCCAACAATAAAAACAATTACACAAATTACTAATGAAAATATTATGGAACTAGTATTCCCACTACTTCTTCTTAGATATTTATATTCTATATCTGATTCATTACTAATAAATCTAGATAGAAAATATTTTTTACTCTTTATATTTTTCTTAATATTTATTTTATTATCTTCCTTTATTGCTTCAATTGGTGAAATATTGCTTATCTTTATAGCTGGTATAAGTGTTGATATACATATTGTAATAAAAATAAATATTAGTGCAATTACAATATATTTAGCTGACACATATATATTAAGTGGTATACTTGCTCCAGCAACAAAAATACTATAATCTTGCAAAATTAAGTTGTTCAATAAGTTAGTTATATTATTTAAAATAGCTAAATCTATTACTATACTTAGTATAAATGATATAGGAATTGCAATTAAAGCTAAAATAAAAATTTCACAAAATATCATTTTACGAATGTTTTTCTTAGTACAACCTAATGAAAGCAATTCTCCAAATTCTTTTTTTCTTGAATTAAGTAATATATTAAGAGTTGTATATATTAAAACAACTGAAGAAATTGCTACAACCAACAATAAAGTTATTCCAATTAAATAAAAAGATTCTTTAAAACTTGATTTTGATACTAATGAATAATTTAATAATTTTTCGTTGTAGGAAATATTATTCTCACTAATTCCTAAATCTTTTGATATTTTTTCTGATGTACTATATACATTATTTATATTCTTATTAGATATATACAAATCTACCAAGCTTTCATCAGATAAGGATTCTTCCTCTAAATATGTAATTGCTCCATGTGTTATCTCGATTATAGATGCTTCATCATATTTGCTTTCATTTAAAACACCTACTATTGTATACTCTTTATTATTAAGATTAATTTTATCTCCAATCTTATATTCATTATTTCCTAAATTAATTATATTACTATCACTTGATTCTGAAATAGCAATTTCATCTGAATTTTCTGGTAATCTTCCTGCTCTTACATTAGATGACAATAGATTTTTCATACTATTTTCATCATAAGAATATATATCTAAATATATAGAGCTTACACCAGTTGATGGAATATTTACTTTTCCTATATTATAAGTTTTTGATATTTCTTTTAGATTATAATTATCTTTTATTTTTTCATAATTCTTATATTCTACACCAGAAATTTCTGTATCCCAATTATCTTTTGCAAGTACAGAATTTATCATGTATTTTTGATAGCTTGATAAAAGTATTAAAATAGAAAATACAGAAGTAATAATTATTATTAATCCTAATAATAATGTTAATGTTCTTTTTTTATTTTTTATCAAATTTCTAAATGTTATTTTATTTAATATTTTAATTGTAATCCTCTCCTTTTATCTTAGGTGTTACGTTTATCTAAAATAATTTTTCCATCTTTTAATTCTAAAATTCTATCAGCCTGTTTTGCTATCTCTAAATTATGAGTTGCTATTATTAATGTTTGATTTAACTTTTTATTTAATTCTTTAAATAGATTAACAATAATATCTGAATTTTTACTATCTAAATTTCCTGTTGGTTCATCTGCTAAAATTATAGATGGAGAATAAATTAAACTCCTTCCTATTGCAACTCTTTGTTGTTGTCCCCCTGATAATTGGCTTGGAAAAAACTTTCTTCTATTCTCCAAATTCAATATTGATATAATAGAATCCAGTCTTTTAGGATTTACCTTTTTATTATCTAATAATATTGGAAGTGTTATATTTTCTTCTACGTTTAATGTTTGAATCAAATTATAAAATTGATATATTATTCCTATTTTGCTTCTCCTTATTGCTGCTAATTGATTATCAGTTAATTTCACAATGTCTGTTCCTTCTATATAAATTTCTCCTGATGATGGCTTATCTACTCCACCTATCATATGTAATAATGTTGATTTTCCTGAACCAGATGCTCCTATAATTGCTATAAATTCTCCTTTTTCTACTTTAAATGATACATTATCTATTGCTTTTATTAAACTTTCTCCCAATTTATAGTTTTTAGATAAATTCTCTACTTTTAAAATTTCCATTTAAAATCTCCTAATTTTTTCCTAAATTATATCATACAAAATATTAGAATTTTATATTGTAATATAAATGTAAAAAAATTGTAACAAAAAAAGAAACCCTTATTTAGGATTTCTTATCTACTATTTCATTTTTATTCTTATAAATACTTTTTGGAGGAATAACACCTCTTACACAAGATAATGGATAAATATTAGTATTTCTTCCTACAACTGTTCCTGGATTTAATACACTATTACATCCAACTTCTACTTCATCACCAAGCATTGCTCCAAACTTCTTTAAACCTGTTTCTATTTGTTCCTTTCCATTTTTTACAACAACAAGTTTTTTATCAGATTTAACATTAGAAGTAATTGAACCTGCTCCCATATGAGCCTTATAACCTAATATTGAATCTCCCACATAATTATAATGTGGTACTTGTACTTTGTTAAATAATATAACATTCTTTAGTTCTGTTGAATTCCCAACAACTGCTCCATTTCCTACAATTGCTTTTCCTCTAATGAAAGCACAATGTCTTATTTCAGCATTTTCTCCTATAATTGCAGGCCCTGTAATATGAGCTGTTGGATAAACATTTGCTGATTTTGCAATCCAAATATTTTCACCTTTTTTCTCATATATAGATGGGTCTAATTTATTTCCAAGCTCCACAATAAAATCAGCAATTTTAGGTAATGCTTCCCATGGATATGTAACTGTTTCTAATAATTCTTTTGCAATTGTTTCATCTAAATTATATAAATTTTCTATTTTACATTCTTCCATAAATAACACCTCTTAATTTTTTTCTTGTCTATTCCAATATTTTTCATATAATTCTTTTGCAGTCTTAGGACTATCAACACCTTCTTTATTTTTTACAGGTGCAAAGTCATCTTCTCTTTTTCCTCTTAATATTGCAATATCATCAAAAAATTCAAATGCATCAAAAATAAATGACTCAAATTTATAAGAATTTGGTTCAGTTGGTATTACTTCTTTGCCATCTTCATCTATATAAGAATTCTTTTTAAATGCGCTATGATACATTAAAATTTCTTTACTTGCCTTTTCTATTGCATCTATTGTATATAGATTACACATTATATGTGATTCTCCATATTTTAATTCACCATTTTCATCTACTTCTTCTGCCATTTTTTCAGGTAATTCTGCATATTCAATAACTTTTGGATGACCATTCATTTTGCAAAATACTCCCACCTTTTCATGAGGATTTGCTTTCACCACTGATTTTGATGCTATTTGAACATTCTTTTTAATAGCCATTCCAAGTAAAGTCACATCTGCCATTTTAAGTAGTACATTATCTACTCCACCTATAAATACCCATTTAATTCCTCTTTCCTTCATATCAGCTAAGCTACCGCTTGCTCTCAAAGAAGAATATGTACCACCATTTCCATCAGATGCTTCCTTAATTTTTAAATCTTTACTAATTAATAATTTTCCATCTACATCAACTAATGGTAATTCACTTTGAGTAAAAATTATTACATTTTCCTTTGGATATCCAAAATAATTATGTTTTTCTAAAAATTCTACAGTATCTTTATTATTTTCTATACTTGTCATTATATACCAAGGAATTATTGTATTATATTTCTGATTTGCCTCTTGTAAATTATCTACTAAAATTTCAAATAAATATTTTCCTTTTCCATAAACATCTAATTTGAAAGTTCCTTTAGGTCCATTATGTCCAAGTCTTGTTCCTTGTCCTCCTGCCATCGTAACTACTGCATACTCTCCGTTTCTAATTACTTCTTCTCCTAATTTATCAAATTCCTCCTTTTGTTCTTTTGTTAATTTTGCCTTATCTAAATAGCCTATAGCTTCTATCTTATTTTCTTTTATCTCTATTTCTTTTTTTGTATTATCATATAATTCCATTATTTGTCCAAAATCTATTTTATCAATTTGTTCTAATAATTCTTGTTTTTTTACTTCATCTAATTTTTTTAATAAATTTACAATATGTGTTTGATTATAACTATTTAATAACTCTATTGCATCCTCTTCTTTTATCATATTTCTTCAATCCCTTCATATACTAATACTTTATTATATGATTTTCTTTCTAATAGTGCCATTCTATCACAACTTTAATTCTTTATCAAGTTTTTTCTAAAACTTGTCATATTCTAATAATTTTATCAATATACATTAACTAAAGTATTTTACGTAGTACAAACATTTTCTTTAAAAGAATCAAAGGAGGTATCTAGATGGAAAATACAAAATTGTATCAAGACATCGCAAAAAGAACTGATGGTGATATTTATGTAGGAGTTGTAGGTCCTGTAAGAACTGGTAAATCCACATTCATAAAAAAGTTTATGGATTTACTTGTAATTCCTAACATAGATAATGAATACAAAAAAGAAAGAGCAAAAGATGAATTGCCACAAAGTGCTGGTGGAAAAACTATTATGACTACTGAGCCTAAATTTGTACCTAATGAAGCAATTGAAATTACTTTAGACAATAACTTAAAATTTAAAACTCGTTTAGTAGATTGTGTAGGCTATTTAGTTGATAATGCTATTGGGTATTTAGAAGATGATATGCCAAGAATGGTAAAAACACCTTGGTCAGATGAAGAAATACCTTTTGAAACAGCTGCTGAAATCGGAACTAAAAAGGTAATTGAAGAACATTCAACAATTGGTATTTTAGTTACAACAGATGGCACTATTACAGATATCCCAAGAGAAGATTATATTAAAGCTGAAGAAAGAGTTGTGTCTGAATTAAAAGCTTTAAATAAACCTTTTATTATCCTATTAAATTCAGCTGAACCAGAATCAAACTATACCAAAGAACTAGCTCAAAAATTAAGTGATAAATATAAAGCTACTGTTCTTCCTATTAATTGTGAATATTTAACAATAGATGATATAAATAATATCTTCTCTTCTGTTTTATATGAATTTCCAGCTGACCAAATTAGAATAAAACTACCAAAATGGATTGATGGTTTAGACTTTTCTCATCCCGTAAAGTCTGACTTATATAAAGAAATAAAAGAAGCTTTTCAAGATATAAATGTTTTAAAAGATGTATCTACATGTGTTTCAAAAATTAAACAAACAGATATTATTCAAAACACAGAAATTTCAAATATGCAACTTGGTTCTGGAAATGTTAGCATTGAAATCACTTTAAAAGAGGAATTATTCTACAAAGTACTTTCTGAAATTACAGGAGTTAATGTTAATAACGAAGGAGATTTATTCCATATAATTTCAGATTTATCTTCTACTAAAAAGAAATATGATAAAGTCGCATATGCGTTAGATGAGGTAAATCGTAAAGGTTATGGAATCGTTACTCCTTCTATGGATGAATTAATCTTAGAAGAGCCTGAAATGGTAAAACAAGGTTCTCGCTTTGGTGTAAAACTAAAAGCAACTGCGCCTTCTATTCACATGATAAAAACTAATGTACATACAGAAGTTTCTCCAATTGTAGGTTCTGAAAAGCAGTCTGAAGAATTAGTTAATTACTTACTTTCTGGTTTTGAAAGCGACCCTAAGAAAATTTGGGAATCTAATATTTTTGGAAAGAGTTTACATGAGCTTGTAAATGAAGGATTACAAACTAAACTTGCAAAAATGCCAGAAGATGCTCAAATAAAACTCCAAGAAACATTAGAAAGAATTGTTAATGAAGGAAGTGGAGGATTAATTTGTATTATCCTTTAAAAAGAAAAGAAAGATAAATTTTAACGTTTATCTTTCTTTATTTATATATTCTTCTACAAGGTTAAATAATTCTTTTGCTGTTTTTATTTGTCTTTCAGTTTCTTCTGGTTTAACAACAAATTCATCATCATAATCACTATCTTCCCTTATTGCATTAGCTTCTGCTATTTTATGACCAATTATTTTAGGGAAAATTTCAGTATGAACATAATTTTTATTAAAATATGCTAATACATCTTTATGTCTTTTAAAATCTATTGGTTCTAATGCTAATACTGCTTTTATACTGTGAAATATTGAATAATAAGCTCTATTATTAGCCCCCTTATATTTCTGCATTTTAAATAAAATTTCTGCTTCTTCAATATTTTCTTTTGCTTGTTCTAATCTATGTTTTGATAATTCCTTTGATATTTTAGGACTCACTTAACACCACTCCCTCTTTTTGCACATTCATATAAAATGGTAATGCTTCTAACCAATAATTAAATTTGTCTATATTTTTTACTAATGGAGATAATCTAATATCAAAATTATTATCAAATTCAATATTGTAAGCACATCCACATATTTCACTTCTATATTTTACAATTTCATCATCTGTTAAATCTGTTAAAATCATAATATCTATATCAGAACTCTTGTTAAAGTCTCCCCTTGCATATGAACCATAAAGTATTATTTTTTTTACTCTACTTCCTAAAATCTTATTTACTTCATCTATAAATTCATTAATAACTTCATTTATCTTACTCGGAATCCTCTTCATATTATTTACTTCCTTCCTTTATTTACAATTATTATAACATATATCTTTCATTTTGTAATATTTTAGTTCTATTTACTTTATCTTTTTATTAATACCCACTTGCTGATAAAGTAGGATAACTAAATTTCTTTCCTCCTGGTGTAAACTGATTACTTGGAATATGGTCTACTGAAAATTCACTACTTCCTTTTAAGAAATATTTATATTTAGAAGAATTACTTACAGTTCCTATCCCCTCCACAACAGGGTCATCCCAAGTACAATCTATTGCATACCAACTACCATTTACTTCTATATAATTCCATGCATGATTTTCCGTTTCTCCTCTTGAATTAGTTCCTTGTCCTATTACTATTACACAAGGAATCCCCATTTCATTCATTAAATATTTAAAAGCTCTTGCATAACCTTCACATACAGCAACTCTATTTACTAAAGCTCCATATAGATTATATATATTAGGCTTGGAAATACTTGTATCATATTCTACAGTATCTACTAAATAATCATGTACCATTTTAATATCATCATAAGCATTTCCTGTCCTATTTGAAATAATATTATTCTTTACAGCTTCTATCTGTCCTAATGCTTGATTAACTTGTGCTTCATTTGAAAATTCATCTATTAAATAATTATTTTCGTTTCCATTATTTATAAAAACATTATATGTTTTACTATTTGCATAAGTTGTTGTTTCTATACTTAAATACATTTTATTAGGACTTAAATAGAAAACCTCTGGATTATCATATGTAAAAGCTTCTATTGCTGATTGATATAAATTACCTAATTCATCTTGCCCATTTGTTGTATTTAATATATCTGAAAAATCATTTCCAAAATCTATTCTATATGTCCCAGATTTCATATTTTCTTTATTTGATTCTAGAGCTCTATATATAGTCTTTGATTTTTCACTTAATTGGTCAAAGAAATAATTATCAATTTCTACATTACTATAATCAATATTTTGACTATTACTACTTCCAGAACTTATTGAATTTAATGGATTATCTTGTACCCTTGGCGTTGTTATTGTATTTGTATCTAAAGTATTTGTTGCAGCTGTAAAATTTCCTTGGAAATTCTCTGGCTCTGCTGAAGTTTGCATTTTCTCAAAATTTTGCCATAAAATTACTCCTAAAAAAACAAATAAAACAACAATTAATATCATTATAGAACTCATTATAAAAGATGCTAATTTACTTTTCATAGTTTATCTCCTAAAAACTTTTATCTTTTTAATTATAACATTTTTTTATTTTTTTAACTAGTATATTTTTCATTTTTTCTAGTCATAATAAAACAAACATTGAATTAAGGAGAAAATTATGACTTTTGAAAATTTATGGAAAAAATTATTCTCTTATGAACCTCCTACTGATTATAATTTTACTATTGAAAACACTAAATCTTCAGATGATAATTTTTCCAATAATGAATCTACTTCTGAACAAGAAACCGAAAAAGAAATTAAAATTTTTCCAAGTTTAAGTGTTAATAAAGAATATATGCAAACAAGATACAACACTTTAATTAATAGTGACATAATCTTCCGTGAATTTACTATAAACTCTAGAAATAAACAATACAATGCTTTTTTAGTTGCTATAGATGGTATGATTGATTCTAACATTTTGAATGACTTTGTTTTAAAACCATTAATGTTAAGAAACAAAAACAATTTATTTGATGGTGCTCAAACAAAAGTAATTTCTGAAGCTGTTGCAAATAATATAACAGTTAAAAAAGTTAAAAAATTTGATTTAGCAAATTATTTATTAGATTGTCTTATGCCACAAAACTCTGTAAAGAAAATAACTTCATTTAATGAAGTGGCAAATGGTATTAATTCTGGAAACTGTGTTTTATTTGTTGATACTTTAAATCTAGCATTTGATATAGAAGTAAAAGGCTTTAAACAAAGAAGTGTTGATAAACCAAATAATGAAATTGTAATAAAAGGTCCTCATGAAGCTTTTGTTGAAAATATTCGTACAAATACTTCTCTAATTAGAAGAATTATTAATAACGAAAATTTAATTATAGAAAATGTAGAAGTTGGTAAAATAACAAAAACAAAATGTGCTGTTTGCTATATGCAAAATATAACAAATGATGATTTAGTAAATGAAGTTAAATATCGTTTAAATAACTTAGACATAGACTCTCTCCTTTCTGCTGGAGAACTAGAGCAATTAATTGTAGATAGTAATGTTTTAGGTATCCCAGAAGTTTTATCTACAGAAAGGCCTGATAAAGCTTGTAAATATCTACTTAGAGGAAGAGTTGTAGTTATTGTCAATGGAACTCCTTATGGAATTATTATGCCTGCTGTTTTAGTAGATTTTTTAACATCTTCTGAAGATAGTAATTTAAAAGTTAATTTTGGAAATTTCTTAAGAATTTTAAGAATAATTGCTAGTTTTATTACTTTATTACTTCCTGGTCTTTATGTAGCAATTACAAGTTTTCATCAAGAAATCCTACCAACTAGTCTGCTTTACTCAATACTGGCATCACGTGCAAGTGTTCCATTTCCTATTATTGTTGAAATTCTTACAATGGAAATTTCATTTGAATTAATTCGTGAAGCAGGATTAAGAGTTCCTTCTCCTATTGGTCCTACAATAGGTATAGTCGGTGCTTTGGTATTAGGTCAAGCAGCAGTAAGTGCCCGGTATTGTAAGTCCAATATTAATTATTATTGTTGCAATAACTGGTATTGCTTCATTTGCTATTCCTGATTTTTCTTTTGGTTTTCACTTAAGATATTTTAGATTTTTATTTATTTTACTTGGATTTATGGCAGGATTTTTAGGAATAGGATTGGGTCTTTTTGTTTATATCTCTCTTCTTTGTAGTTTGAATTCTTTTGGAGTTTCATTTACTTCTCCTCTTGCAACTACTAGTACTTCCAAGGGAAATGGATATTTACTCCCTCCTATTTGGAAACGTGAGCATAGAGCTTCTTATATGGCAACTAAAAGAGAAAAAGACCAAGAAAAATTTTCAATGAAATGGAAATATCATGATAAAAAGAGGTGATAAAAATGTCAAAAACTAAACTTGGAACAGCCGAAGCTATAATGATTATTTTAACAGTTATTGTTGCCCGCTCAATTTTATCATTACCTACAGATATATTAAATGCATTTAAATCTGCTACTATTTTAAATTTAATATATGTAAGTATTATTGCAATTTTAATTGTGCTACTAATTTGTAAATTATTTAAAAAATTTCCCGGATTAGATATTATAGATATTTGTGAAATAACAGGTGGAAAAGTTTTTAAAAATATTATAGGAAGTATTTTTATTATTTACTTTCTTGTTAGTGCAGGTTTAATGACAAGGAATTTTTGTGAAAGTATAAAAATCCTTTATTATCCTATGACAAATGTATTTTTTATTATTGCTTTATTTATAATTGCTATTTGTACAGTAAATAGATTAAACTTTGGTGCAACTGCAAAAACAACTCTTATAATCATTCCTATTGCACTTATTAGTATTTTATTTTTATTTTTTACTAATATTAATAAATTTGTTCCTGAAAGAATTTTTCCTATTTTAGGTAATGGTTTTTTTAATACTTTTATTTTAGGAACTACAAATATTGCATCTTTTGGTGGTATTGCTTATTTATATTTTTTACCACCAATGCTAAAAGAACCAAAAAATTTTAAGAAAATAGCTTTAATTTCAATTGTTTTAACTGCTATATTTCTAATTTTTACAGTTGCTATTTTGCTTTTTATATTTACTTTTTTTGTACATGTTGATGAAATATCACCTTTATATACTGCAACCAGGTATATTGAATTTGGGAATTTCTTTCAAAGATTGGAATCCTTATTCCTTTTAATTTGGATTTTAATATTTGCTTGTTATATTAGTATTGCTTGTAGATTTTCAATGAATATCTTTCAAAAATTAACTAATATAGAAACTACCAAACCTTTAGCTAATATTTTTGGTCTATTAGTTTTAGCAATAGCTCTAATTCCTAAAAATTTAGCAATTGTACAAGATTTTGGTTCTAAAATATATCCTTATTTAATGATTGCACTAGTTTTAATAATTAGTATTTCTATTTTAATATTTGCAAATATAATAAAACGAAAAAAACAGCTTAATGTGAGAAAGGAGAGTAGTTAAGCATGAAAAAATGGATAAGAAATATTACAATTATTGCACTTATTTTTGTATTCATAACCGCCTTTTCCAGTTCATATTCTTCTTTAAATATTGATAATTTGACTTATGTATTAGCTATTGGTATTGACCTTGCAAGTAATAATGAATTAGAAGTAAGTTTTCAATTTTCTAATCCTCTTCCAGCTGAATCTAGTGCAAGTGAAAAGTCTACACCTATTATTAATACAGTAACCGCTTCTTCTCTTAGTAAAGCTATTAATTTAGTAAACGGTTACCAACCTCGTCAACTTAATTTATCTCATTGCAAAATCATTGTATTTTCAGAAGAAATTGCACAAAGAGGAATATCTGATGAAATATATACTTTAATAAATGATACTCAAGTAAGACCTTCTTCTAATATTGTTGTTAGTAAGTGCAATGCAAAAGACTATCTAGAACAAACTAATCCAGAAATTGAAAATTTAATTTCTAGATATTATGAAATTTTTGCTGATTCTAGTAGGTATACTGGTCATATGCCTAATGCAACTATTGGTGATTTCCTTAATAGTCTTATTTGTAATACTTGTGAACCTCATGCTATTCTAGGAGGTATAAATTCCAATAATGGTACAAATGATTCTTCTGTTCAAGGTGAAAATAATGTTGAAAATATTGGTGTTGCTGTGTTTAATAATGACCAATTAGTCGGAGAACTAAACTCTTATGATACGATTTGCTTTTTAAATCTTAGAAATGAGGTTGATAGATTTTTAATTTCTATTCCAGACCCGTTTGATAGTAACGAAACTTTAGACATTTATGTAACGCCCAAATCTAATCTTAAGATAAAAATAGATACTTCTTCCTCACCTTATATAGATATAAAATGTGATTTTACTGCACAAATTTATTCTATGTCAAATAATTCTAAATATTTATCTGATAATGTTTTAGATACTATTTCTAATTCTTGTAATAGTTATCTTGAAAATATGTTTTTAGAATATTTATATAAAACATCTAAAGAATTCAAATCAGATATAAATGGTTTTGGAAATTTTGCTGCTAAGAATTTTCTAACTATTTCTGAATTTGAAAATTATGATTGGTTAAACAAATATAAAGATTCTTTCTTTAATGTAGAAATAAATACCTCTGTTAAATCTGGTATGCTAATACTAGAAACATAAAAATAGCAAAAAGGATGTGATTTTAATGTCAACACTAATTTACCAATTAATATTTATTTTTATTACTATTTTTATTTTTTTTAAAACTGTTGGTTATGCTATTTACGAATTGAAGGAAAAGCAAAATAAAGTAGGTGCTATTACAATTATTTGTTTTTCATTTTTAGTTATTGTATTCTCCAATATTGCAATCATTATTTCTTTATAGAAACAAAGAAGATATGTGTTAATTCATATCTTCTTTTACTAGTTCAAAGTCTATTTCTCTTAATATTTTACTTGCTCTTTTTACTCTTATTTTTACTTTATCGCCTATTTTATATTCTGTTTTTGTTATTTCTCCAATTAGTCTTTTTCTTTCTTCATCATATATAAAATATTCATCACCTAAATCTTCAAATCTAATTAGTCCTTCTACAGTATTTTCTAGTTCTACAAACATTCCAAATTGTGCAATTGAAGAAACTATTCCATCATATTCTTCTCCCACCTTGCCTTCCATATATTCAGCCATCTTCATTTTATCAGCTTCTCTTTCTACCTCTGTTGCAACTTTTTCTCTTTCTGATGATTTTTTACTTCTATCCTTTGCTTCTTCTTTATATTTATTATATTCATCTTGTTCAATTATATAATTTTCTTTTAAATATTTTGATATTATTCTATGAATAAATAAGTCAGGATATCTTCTAATAGGTGATGTAAAATGGCAATAATATTTACTTGCTATTCCAAAATGTCCTTTATTTTCGTTTTCATATCTTGCAAGTTTTAATGTTCTTAATATCAATGTAGAAATAACTCTTTCTTCTTCTTTCCCTTTTATTTCTTCTAATACTTTCGCAAATTCTTTTGGATATACATGGTCACCAGAACATTTTATTTTTAATCCATAATTATATAAAAACTTATTTAACTCTCTTACTTTATCCATATCTGGTTCTTCATGTACACGATATATAAAAGGTGCTTCTAGCCAATAAAATTTTTCTGCAATTGTTTCATTTGCTGTTAGCATAAACTGTTCTATTATTTCATTTGCAAAACTTGTTTCATATTTTCCAATGCTAATAGGTTTTCCATCTATATCTAATTCTATTTTAGTTTCTGGTATGTCTAGATTTAAATATCCATCTTTTAATCTTCGTTGTTTTAAAATCTTTGCTAATTCTTCCATAAGTTTAAAATTTTTAATATATGGTTCATATCTTTTTAATACCGCTTCATCTTCTCCATCTAATATTTTTTGTACATCTTTATAATTCATTCTTTCTGTAACACATATTACTGCTTTATAAATTTCTGATGAAAGAACTTTTCCTTCTTTATTAATTTCCATAGAACATGATAATGTGAATCTATCTTCACCTGCATTTAAGCTACATATTCCATTTGATAATTCTCTTGGAAGCATTGGTATTACTCTTCCTAGCATATAAATACTAGTTCCTCTAATTAAAGCTTCTTTATCTAATAAACTATTTTCTTTTACATAGTAACTAACATCTGCAATATGAACATTTAATTTATAATTTCCATTTTCTAGTTTTTCTACACTTACTGCATCATCTAAGTCTTTTGCATCTTCTCCATCTATTGTAAAAATTGTTTTTCCTCTTAAATCTACTCTATTTTGAATATCTTTTTCATCTATTCTATTTCCATATTTTTTTGCTTCATCTACTACTGGCTCTGGAAATGTTGATGGCAAATTATGTTCTTTTATTATTGATAACATATCTACACCTGCTTCATTTACATTTCCAAGTACTTCTATTATCTTTCCTTCTGCTTTTTTATTTTTTTCAGGATATTTAATTATTTTTACTAAGACTTTATGATTGTTCCTGGCCTTTCCAAAATTCTTTTTTGATATATAAATATCTGTTCCGAAATTTTTATCATCTGGAACTACAAATCCAAAGTTTTTATTATTTTGAAATGTACCAACTAATGTATCTTTTTCATGTTTTAAAATTTTTACTATTTTTCCTTCTGCTCTTTTTATTTTATTTCCTTCTTCTATTATTTCTATTAATACTTGGTCACCATTTAATGCATTCAAAGAATTTTCCTTAGAAATATAAATTTCATCTTCTTGTTCTTCTATTTTAACAAATCCAAATCCTTTTGCATTTTTTCTATATTTTCCTAAATAGTATGTTTTCTTACTTAAAGAATATCTATTTTTTCTATTCTTTTCTATTTTTAACTCTAACTCTAACTTCCCTATTACTTCCAAAAATTCATGATACTCATTTTGGGGCACCCTCATAATCATAGCAATTTCTTTTGCTTTCATCGGGACATAATCTTCATCACTCATAAAATCTAAAATTTTCTGTTCTCTTTCTTCCATTATTTAATATTATTCCTTCTTTCCTTATTTTTACTTTTATTGAAAAAGGGGCTCGTTTCTTTTAGAAAACCGCCCCTTTTTTATTCTATGCCATATATAGTATTCCTAATACAATAGTTAATATTGCAAATATAATAGATAATATAACTGTCCATTTTTTTTGTTTTCCTTCTTTAGTCCTTCCTTTATTTTTCTCATAGAAATTATTTGTTGAAGAACCTGTTATTGTTGAAGATAAACCAGCGTCCTCTTTGGCTTGTATAAGTGTTAATATTATTATTATTAATGCTATTATTAAATATATTGCTATTAATATTCCTCTTACAATCTCCATTCGTTTATTCCTCCTAACGGCTTTCTCATAGTTACTTAGCTATTTTAACATATATTTACTTAAATTGCAAATGTTTTCATACTTTTTTTACCAATTTTATTAAATTCCATACACCAATTGGTTTTGGAAGGCATTCAAATGATATTTTTTCTTTTTTTGTTGGATGTTCAAATGTTATTTTATATGCCCAAAGTGCTATTTGCTTATCTTTTCCTCTTTTTCCATATTTTTGGTCTCCATATATACTATGCCCAATATTTGCTAATTGGACTCTTATTTGATGATGTCTTCCTGTATGTAAATTTATTTTTACTATACTTAAATCATTTTCTTTGTCATAAGCCAATAATTTATAGTCTAATTTTGCAAATTTACTATTTCTATTATTTTTATCTACTACTCTACTTACATTATTTTTCTCGTCTTTATATAGATAATCTTCTAAAGTTCCTTCTTTATCTATTTTTCCATCTACAATTGCTAAATATTCTTTTCTAAATATCTTTTCTCTTATTTGATTACTTAATCTTGATGCTGCTTTTGATGTTCTTGCAAATACCATTACTCCTCCAACTGGTCTATCTAACCTGTGCACTAATCCTATATATACATTTCCTGGTTTTTGGTATTTTTCTTTAACATATTCTTTTACTAATGTTAACATATCTATATCTCTGGTAGCATCTGATTGTGATGGTATATTAGGTATTTTTTCTACAACTATTATATGATTATCTTCATATATAACATTTAATTTTTGCATATTATTTTTCCCACCTAGCATAAATTCCACATGGTAATATTAGTTTTGAATTTTCCATTGGAATTCCTATTTCTCCACATTCTTCTTTTCCTTTATATTTCTTTCCTACTGTTAAATTAATTATATTTTTTAAAACTGTACTTGATATTCCAGTTGTATATGAATTTATTAAGAAAAATAATGGATTATCTGATAATACTTTTGTACATAATTCTACTAAATCGTATATATTATTCTCAAATTGCCATACTTCTCCTTTTGCTCCTCTTCCATATGATGGAGGGTCCATTATTATTGCATCATATTTATTGCCACGTCTTATTTCTCTATTTACAAATTTTACTACATCATCTACTATATATCTAACATGCTTGTTTTCTAATCCTGATGATACTACATTTTCTTTTGCCCATGTTACCATTCCTTTTGAGCTATCTACATGGCATACTGACGCTCCTGCTGATAAACAGCTAACAGTTGCTCCTCCTGTATATGCAAATAAATTCAATACTTTTATTTCTTCTTTTCTTTTTTTACTTTCTTCTTTTATTTTATTAATCATCCAATCCCAATTTACAGCTTGTTCTGGAAATAATCCTGTATGTTTAAATCCCATTGGTTTTATATTAAATGTTAAGTTTTTATAATGTATTTGCCATGCTTTTGGAAGTTTCTTATTATATTCCCATGAACCTCCACCTGTTTTACTTCTATGGTATGTTGCATTTATTTGTTTCCATTTTTCTGGAAATGATTTATTTTTCCATATTATTTGTGGGTCTGGTCTTGAAAGAACAACATCTCCCCATTTTTCTAATTTTTGTCCATCTGCCATATCTAATATTTTATATTCTTTCCATTCACTTGCTAATTTCATTTTTTTCCCTTTCATTTTTATTTTTACATTAATATTATACTAGAAAAATCCACAAAACTCAATAAATATTAAATAGAAAAACTACTTTAAAAGATATTAATTATATCTATCAAAGTAGTTTTTAATATTACATTGCTTATTGATTTTTATTAAACTTCTTCAAGAAAAAATCCCTAATATAATACACAATTTTCCAATACCATTTAGTCATTCTATTCTTTTCTTTGAAATCTTTTTTAGCAATTGCAATAAAAGCATTACTAAACATTTCTTTAGAATATTGACTTTCTTGGTATCTTATGTGATATGCTTCTTCTTTTAAATCTTCAAAAAGATTTAATAATTCATATTTAGAAAAAACAATATTACCTTTTCTAATAAATATATTAAGCTTAGAAATTTTTTCTTTATTTTCCTCACTATATTCATATTGAGGATTAAGTTTTCCAAAATAGAACTTTTGATTTTTATTATAATCATTTAAAGTAAGAAGTAAAATGCAAACATCTTTTACATTTTTTACTTGTTCTGCTTTAAGTGACCTAAAATCATAATTTTCTATTTGTAAGAACTTATTCTGAAGATTTAAAATCAACTCAAGAACATTCTGCCAATCATCTGTCCTTAAATAGCAATGAATATTTTGTTCATCAAAATCCGTAAAATCATATTTAGGTTGGACTTGATGATTTCTTTGAGTTTGGTAAGTCATTTGACTTTCCTTTCTTACTTAAGTTATTACATTACTTGTGTAATAGTTTTATTATACACGCTTTACATAAGAAAATCAAATTTTTAAATTTGTTCTAATACTTTCATAAAACTATATATCATTGTTATATTTAATATAGAAAATGCAATAAACGATATTCCTACTATTGTTATAAGTTTGTGCTTTCTTATAAAAATCAACATCTTGCTTGTAAATTTAGGCTTTTTTAATACCAACTTGTCCAGTTTTGTATTATACCTTACTTCATACCAATTCTCTTTTGTTCCTTCCATATAAGTCCTCCTTATAAATTTATTTATTATATATATATTCACTAAAATTTATTTTATTCTTATTTTCAAATTTTTGTTTTAAAAAATTGGCTCATTTTAAAATTTGATTTTTTCTTAATTTTGTGGTAAAATTATATTATTGAAGGTATATTCCTTCAAGCGAACCTGGAAACATTATTATAACCGATTAACAACAAGGAGGATTTACTATGAAGGGTAAGAAGATTGCGACTACTGTTATTGCAGTCATTGTTTTGGGGTTCATTGCAGTTATTCTCTACTCCATTTTCTGTAATGTGGGTGGAATCATGGAAAGCTTTATTAGCATTCCAATCGGCTACTTGGTCTCCGGACTCATCGGTGCAATCATCATGCTCGTTGCTTTGAAGCTTACAGGATGTCTTCGTATTCCGATGTCTAAGCCCAAGATTAAGAAGCCTAACAATTCTGAAACTTCTGCCAAGCTCGCGGATTTCTTTGTTAAGTCCAAGGAGACTAACAAACCCACCGAACCTGACGTGAAGAAGTAAGAAAAAAGAAGTGATGTATTTTTTTACATCACTTCTTTTATTTTCTCAGCTAATTTTTTTGTAATTCCTTTTACTTTTGTTAATTCTTCTATACTTGTATTCTTTATTCTTTCTACACTTCCAAATTCCTTCAATAATGCCTTTTTCTTAACTTCACCAATTCCTTCTATATTATCTAATTCTGATTTTGTTATTTCTTTATCACGCAATTTTCTATGATATGTAATTGCCGTGTCATGTACTGTATCTTGGAAATTAGTTATTAAATTCATTAATTTTTGAGATATTTCTAATTCTTGTCGGCTTTCATCCATTAATGCTCTTGTTTGGTGTTTATCATTTTTTACCATACCAAATACAGGAATATCTAAGTTATATTTTGCAATTGCTTTTTTTACAGCTCTTATTTGTGTTATTCCACCATCTGCAAATATTGCATCTGGAAGTTCTCCAAAACCTCCTTTAGGATTTTCTATAGAATGTTTTAATCTTCTAGTTATTACCTCTTCCATACATTTAGGGTCATCTTGTCCATAAACTGTTTTTATTTTAAACCTTCTTGATAAATTCTTTTTTATAACTCCATCTTGCATAACACACATACCTGCTACCATATATTCCCCAGATATATTTGATATATCATATGTTTCTATTTTCCTTGGTAATTTATCCATTCTTAAAACATCTTTTAATTCTAATAAGATTTCACTTTTATCCTTTTCTTTATTTTCTAATGTTACTTTTGCATTATTTTCTGCCATTTCTACAAAACGAAGCTTTTCTCCTTTTTTAGGAGTTTTTATTTCCACTTTTTTTCCTAAACTTGTGGATAACCATCCCTCTATTGCATTTTTATCTTCTATTTCTTCTCTAATCATTATTTTACTCGGGATATTTGGATTGTCTAAATAATATTGTTTTATAAATCCTGATAATATTTCCTTATCATCCATATCTTTTAAATCTTGATAAAAATAGTGCTCTCTTCCTATCATTTTGCTACCACGTACAAAAAAGATTTCTATACACACTTGTAATTCTGATTTAGCAATTCCTATTACATCTATACTGTTTTCTGATATATTAGATACTTTTTGTTTTTCTGACACTCTCTCAATTGCTATAATTCTATCTCTTAATATAGCTGCTTTTTCATAATCCATTTTTTTAGATGCTTCTTCCATATCTAATTTTAATTCTTTTATTATTTTATCTATTTTTCCATCTAAAAGGTCTATTATTTCTTTTATTTGTTTTCCATATTCTTCTTTAGAAACATTTCCAACACAAGGAGCTAGACATCTTCCTATGTGATAATTAAGGCAAGGTCTTGTCCTTTCTTTTAACACTCTACATTGTCTTATCTTGTATCTTCCTTTGATAAAATCTATCATCTCTTTTGCGCTTCCAGGATTGGCATATGGGCCAAAATACTTTGACCCATCATTAATTACCCTTCTTGTTATAAAAACTCCCGGGAAATCGCTTTTCATATCAATTTTAATATATGGATATGTTTTATCATCTTTTAATAAAACATTAAATTTAGGTCTATTCTTTTTTATTAAATTACATTCTAATATTAATGCTTCCGCTTCATTGTCTACTACTATATATTCAAAATGGTCAATTAAACTTACCATTTTCTTTATTCTTTCTGTTTTATTTGTTTTCCTAAAATATTGCCTTACCCTATTTTTTAGAGATACTGCTTTTCCAACATATATTATATTATCATCTTTATCTCTCATAACATATACACCTGGTTTACTAGGCAATTTTTTTAATTCTTCTTCTATGTTAAACATTAAAATCTCCTTTTATTAAAGTTCATATATAGCTTTTGCATATACTTTTGCTGCAAATAACAAATTATCTATAGAAATAAATTCATTTGTTTGATGACACATATCTTTTGCCCCTGGCATATTCGCACCGAAAGAAATACAATTTTTAAATGCACGTGCATAAGTTGCTCCACCTATTGCAATTGGTTCTAAATTTGTTTTATTTTCTTCATTAAATATCTTGCATAATGTTTTTACTAAATATGAATCTTTATCTACATATAAAGAATTTTCTATATCTATTCTTTTATATTTTAAAGTTTTATAATTATTCGCAATTATATTTTTAAATTGTTCTTCTACATCTTCTATTTTGGTTCTAACAGGTATTCTTAAATTCATGTTTATTGATAACATACCATTTTCTAATATAAATCTTCCAACATTTAAAGTTAAATTTCCTGTTTCATCTTCATTATTTATTTTTAATATATTTCCATTGTAATCTAAACCTATGTATTTTGTAAAAAATTCTAATAATTCATTTTCTTCTTCATATTTTTTATATATTTCATCTAAAACAATCATTAATCTAGAAATAGCATTTACACCTAAGTCAGGATGAGCTGCATGTGATTCTATTCCATTAGATATTATCTCTATTGTATCTGAATTAGAATTCACCTCTATATTAAATTCATATTTTCCTATTATTTCATTAAGTTCTTCTATAAGATTATTAATATTTATTTTTTCTCTATTTATTTTTATTCTAACTATACATTTTTTTGGTACTACATTATTAGGATTATTATTAAAGTCAATATTAGTTATAATGATGTTTTTATTACTTTCTAAATTATATGGCATGGATATTGCTGCTGTTAAAATTGATTTTTCTGCATATATACATGGAAAATCCGCATCAGGACTAAATCCTATTGTTGGTATTTCTTCATGTTTTTTATAATACTCAATACATTTCCAGTCATTTTCTTCATTTAAACCCAAAATTAGTCTTACTCTTTTATTAACTTTACAAGTATCCTTAACTGCTTTCATAGCATATAATGATGCCATTACTGGCCCTTTATCATCAATTGCTCCTCTTCCATAGATTTTATTATCAACAATAGTTCCACTAAAAGGTGGATTAGCCCATCCTTCACCTGCCGGTACAACATCTAAATGTCCTATTATGCCTAGTAGTTCTTCTCCTTCTCCAAATTCTATATATCCACAGTATCCATCTATATTTTTTGTTCTAAATCCTAACTTTTTCCCAAGTTCTAGCATATATTCTAATGCCTTATTTGCATTTTCTCCAAATGGCATTTTAGGATTTTTACTTTCTTCATATACACTAGGTATTTGTATTAACTTTTGTAAATTTTCTATCATTTCATCCTTTTTATCATTAATAAACTCATCAAACATAAAATCATCCTTTCTGTGTATATTATGTATCTCATCCAAAACAAAATTTCTTATATTATTATATCAAATTTAATTACAAAAATATAGGTTCTTTTCCAATTTCACATTTATTTTTCATATAATAAAATTTTTATCACTAGACTTTATAATAATTTATATTATTATATTTTTGTTTTTATAATTCTTTTTTAACATTTTTGTATAATTAGTTTTTTGGCTTAAACAAATTTACTTAGAATTTTTTAAATTTTTATAAAAAAAGAAACAAGCAAATTATAGCTTATCTCTTATTAAAATACATTATTAAATTTTCTATTGTTTCTTTATCTTTTTTATCTAATTTATCATATCCTGATAATTTATATTCTAAAGTCTTATTGTCTTTTACTTTTAAGTAATCATTAAAAATCTGGTTCATCCCTATTTTATATAAATTACAAAATTTGATTAATATTTCATAAGATGGGTTTGCTCTATCTTGTTCTATATCACTTACATATCTTACAGAAACTTCTATTTTTTCGGCTAATTTTTCTTGTGTATCTCCATTACTTTTTCTTATTTCTTGAATTACTTTACCTATTTTTATATTATTTGCCTTCTTCATTTATACCACCTTGTTTATTTTTTATTTATATTATCAAAAATCCAGCTTAGTATAAACGAATTATTTTTGTACTTTGTAGTAATATATTTCAAAGAGTCTCTAAATACTTATTTAATAATTTATCTAATATTTTCCTTTGTTTTCTTACTTCTTCATCTTTTCCTTCTTTTATTAATTCCATTAATATTTCTAATTCTCTTTCTATTTCTTTTTTTAATTCCATTTATACCACCTCATCTTTAGTTTTACCGCCTATTTTTCTTTTATTCATTTTATCCTTTATTAGTTGTATAACAATTTTTGTTTAAAAGTAAAATTAAATATATTCTTATACCTTTCTTATTTTTTATATTAATAACTTTACCTATCTTTTTAAAAGAAGTTCTTAAGACCATTATTGGTCTAAAAACTTCTTTTTATTATTAATAAATTTGATGTATAATTTAATAACAACACATTAAATAATGTTACTAATATAATCTATCAATAGTCATAAAATTTCCTCGTTTCTAAAACTACTAAATATTATCATAATTATATTTTAAGTATTTCTGTTTTTAGTTTTTCTATTTTTTCTTTACTTAAATGTGTATATTTTTCTACATATTCATCATCAACACCATTTTTTAACATTTCTTTTGCTACTCTATTTATTCCAATTATTTTTCCTTCGCTTATTCCAATTTTCTTTCCTTCGCTTATTCCGATTTTTCTTCCTTCGCTTATTCCGATTTTTCTTCCTTCATCTCTTAACATTTTATTTTCGTTTAATACCATTTCTTCTACTGCTAACATATCACCACTTTCCTATTATTTTCTATAATTTTAGATAATATATTGTTCTTAAACTTTTGTTTAAGAACAATTACATCATCTACTATGTCACAACTTTTATTTTGTATTTTTACTTATATAAAACATTATCACAATTACATTTTATGTATTTCTTTTTTTAGTTTTTCTATTTTTTCTTTACTTAAATGTGTATATTTTTCTACATATTCATCATCAACACCATTTTTTAACATTTCTTTTGCTACTCTAATTATTCCTTCATCTATTCCAATTAATTTTCCCTCACTTATTCCGATTTTCTTTCCTTCGCTTATTCCAATTTTCTTTCCTTCGCTTATTCCGATTTTTCTTCCTTCATCTCTTAACATTTTATTTTCTTTTAATACCATTTCTTCTACTGCTAACATATCACCACTTTCCTTTCCTATTATTTTTTCCATTATTTTTCTTGCTACTTTTGTACCAAACTTTTTATTTAATGCTAATTCCATTGTTGTATATACTACTTCTTTATTTTTATCATTTTGTATTTTTTCTTTTATTTCAAACATTGTCCTTACTAAATCTTTTGTATTTCTTTCTTTTTCTATTAACATTATTTTGCTTAATATTCCTTCCTCTTTTAATAATTCTTCTTTTGTATAATTATTTACATCTACTAATGCATATTAATGATAAAATAAGAATGTACAAAAAATGGAAAATAAAAATGTACAAAATTGTACAAAAATAAATTCCAAAAA
>CALXFJ010000014.1 GCA_944387565.1 uncultured Clostridia bacterium
TTATACATACACCATGGTGAAATATTCGCTAATAAAATAAACCTATTTTTTAGTGAAATTTTTGAAAATTATTGACAATCAAATTTTTTTCATATATTTAATATTTGAATGTATTAACTATTTTTGGAAATTTAATATTGTTTTTAAAAGAAAAATAAAGTATAATAAAAACCTCCTTTTCATAAAGGAAATTTTATGAAAGGAGGTGTACTTAAATGTCATCTTACGAACTAATTTGGCATCTAATTATATTATTATTACTTAGTAATGATAATAAAAAAGATAGTCAAAATTCTCAAAACTAGTATAATCTAGTGGAAGACGGCCTAGCCAACCGTCTATTTTTTTGTAAAAAAATAGATTTATCAATTACTAAAAAGTACTGATAAATCCATGGTGCAGATGGCCGGAATCGAACCGGCACGGGAGTATAAGTCCCGCAGGATTTTAAGTCCTGTGCGTCTACCAATTCCGCCACATCTGCAAATTGGTTTTCCTTACGACAATTGTTATTATAATATGATAAATATAATTTGTCAATAGAATTTTTAAAATTTTTTAAAAAAGCAAAACGATAGCCAAATGACTATCGGATTACAATATCTATTCTTCTGTTCCTGTTCCATCAAAAGGTATAAATTTATTTACTACACTTTGTGGCTCAACATCATCTGCTCTAAACATTTTATATGATGTATTTATTTTATTTTCAACTAATTGTTCTACTTCTTCTTGAGAAGCATGTTCTGCTAATACTAATTCACTAACTAATATTTGTTTTGCATTATTTAACATTTTCTTTTCGCCTGTTGATAAGCCTTTTTCTTTTTGTTTAAAACTCAAATTTCTTACAACATCTGCAATTTCATAAGCATCTCCGCTTTTCATTTTTTCCATATTGTCTCTATATCTCTTATTCCAGTTTTTATCCATTGCAGTTTCATCTTGCTCTAGTACACTTATGACTTTATCTGCTGAACTTTTATCTATAACATTTCTTACACCTATTTCTTCTGCCTTTGCTGTTGGTACCATTACTTTTACTTCTCCTGGCATTTTTAATATGTAATAAGATTGTTTCTCCCCTAAAATATCTTTTTCTTCTATCGCATCAATTACCCCTGCTCCATGCATTGGATATACGATTTTATCCCCTACATTAAACATGTAAGTCAACTCCTTTCAGCATAATCTATATTTTCGGCGAAAAAAAGATAATAAAGTTATGTCAAACTATGGTTTAAAATAACTTTATTGGATTTTCTAACCATATTTATTATACTACAAAAAAAGGCAAAAGTCAAAACCTTTGCCTTCAATTTTTTATGTTTCTTATGTCTGTTTTCCTTGATTTTCTAAGGATATATTGTTTTAAAATTTTTTTTATTTTTTTCTATTTACTAGTAGAACCAAACCCTCCTACTCTCTCTCCTTCTGCATTGTCATCCTCTGTTACTAAGTATTTTTGGAAAACTCCTTGTCCTATAGCTTCACCCTTTTTTATAACTATATCTTCATCTTTTATGTTATAAAAAGCAAACATAATATGTCCATCATTATCTACATTACCATAATAGTCTTTATCAATTACACCTACACTATTTGCAAGAATTAATCCTTTCTTCTTTGGATTAGAACTTCTATTATATAACATAAGAACTTCATCATCTTGCATATATGCCTTTAATCCTGTTTTTACAAGTGTTGGGTTCATTCCTTTCTTAAAACTAGGAACTACAGTATCTTCTGCAGCTTCAATATCATATCCTGCTGAATATTTAGTTTTTCTAACAGGTAAATTAATATTTTTATCCTCAAACCCTTTTGCTATTTCAAATCCTCTTGTTCTACTCATATTTATTCCTCCTTATATTTTTTTATATTTTTTCATAATAAAAAATTTTTGTCAATAGTAACAAATAGTTTTTCGACAAAATATAATAAAGTAGATACTTTTTATTATGGTGATACTATGAATTACACATTAAATGATTTACCTTTAAACAAACAAGGAAAAATTAAATATTTAAATTGTAAAGGAAGTATAAAGCGTAGACTTTTGGATTTAGGCTTAGTTAAAGATACATTTATTACTCCAGTTCTTATAAGTCCATCAAAAGGACTTAGAGCCTTTTATGTAAGAGGTACTTTACTTGCAATTAGAGATGAAGATGCTTTAAATATTTTTATTTATAAAATTTAATAATAAAAAATAATTTTAATTTATATTAATGTCACTTTATTTGTGACATAAGGAGGTTTCTATGCTTACCAATTCTTCTTGTGGATTTAATTTATTAAAAAAGGACTCAAATTCTAATAATAGTTCTTATACAATCGCACTTGCAGGTAATCCTAATGTTGGTAAGTCCACAATTTTTAATAATTTAACTGGTATGCATCAACATACTGGTAACTGGCCTGGTAAGACAGTTGCTAATGCAAGTGGCCGTTGTTATTTTAAAAATCAGGATTTCTTGTTTGTTGATATTCCTGGCACTTATTCTATTATGTCTTGTTCTGAAGAAGAAGAAATTGCTCGTAATTATATATGTTTTGAAAAACCTAATGCTACTATTATTGTTTTAGATGCTACTTGTTTAGAAAGAAATTTAAATTTAGTTTTTCAAATAATGGAAATTACACCTAATATAATAGTTTGTGTGAATTTATTAGATGAAGCAAAAATTAAAAAAATTAGTATTGATTTATCTAAACTTTCTAATCTTCTAGGAGTTCCTGTGGTTCGGAACTATTGCTAGGAAGAAGAAAACTTTAAATAATTTAATGGATACTGTTTTAAAAGTTTGTAAAAAAGAAATTATTCCAAAACCCAAATTAATTACATACCCAACTTTTATTGAAGAATATATAAAAGAACTTGAAGAAATATTAAAAACATATAACTCTATTCCCAAGTATTTGCTTAGATGGATTGCTTTAAAAATAATTGATGGTGAAGAAAAAATTTTAAGAGCAATAGAAAATTCTTTTAACATTTCTATTATTGATAATGTTAATATAAATGCAATTAATTTAAAATTAAAAAACAGCCCCGAAAATTTCAAAGATATTATTGTTGGTTCTATTATGAAAAAAGCTGAAAACATTTGTAAATCTGTTTGTACTTATGAAAATACTAACTATTCTGGAAGAGATAGAAAAATTGATAAAATACTAACTTCTAAAATTTTCGGTTTTCCAATTATGATCTTATTTTTAGGAATTATATTTTGGATTACTATTGTTGGTGCAAATTATCCATCTGAATTACTCTTTTCTATGTTCAGCTCTCTACAAGAAAAATTGCTCGCTTTTGCTAATTTTATAAATCTTCCTACTTGGATTACTGATATGTTAATAAATGGTATTTATCATACTCTAACATGGATAATATCTGTTATGCTCCCTCCTATGGCTATTTTCTTCCCTTTATTTACCTTTTTAGAAGACCTTGGCTATTTACCTAGAATTGCTTTTAATATGGATGGATTTTTTAAGAAATGTTCATGTACAGGAAAACAGATGATTACTATGTGTATGGGGTTTGGATGTAATGCTGCGGGTGTTACTGGTTGTAGAATAATAAATTCTCCTAGAGAAAAACTTATTGCAATACTTACTAATAGCTTTGTTCCGTGTAATGGTAGATTTCCTTTTCTTATTACAATTGCAACAGTATTTATTGCAGGAACTATGCAAGGATTTGGAGCTTCTATAGTATCTACTCTTGCTGTTATATTTGTTATTTTAATAGGTATATTTTTTGCTTTATTAGTATCTAAGATATTATCTAAAACTATTCTTAAAGGTATGCCCTCATCATTTGTACTTGAACTTCCACCTTATAGAAAACCTCAATTTGGTAAAATTCTTATTCGTTCAATCTTTGATAGAACTTTATTTGTCTTAGGAAGAGCAATTAGTGTTGCAGCACCTGCTGGGCTTGTTATCTGGCTTTTTGCTAACATTGGTATTAATGGAGAAAGCTTACTTGCTATAATTGCTAACTTCTTAGACCCTTTTGCTAATTTGCTTGGTTTAGATGGTTATATTTTAACAGCTTTTATATTTGGTATTCCTGCAAATGAAATTGTACTTCCAATAATACTTATGTGTTACCTTGGTGGAACTTCCTTAGTAAACATTGAAGATACATACTCAATTGGTCAAATTTTAATACAAAATGGTTGGACTATTCTTACAGCTATAAATGTTATGATTTTTACTTGTTTACATTTTCCTTGTGCTACTACTCTTCTTACAATAAAAAAAGAAACTGGTAGTCTTAAATGGACTTTTATCAGTTTCATACTTCCAACAGTTTGCGGCATAATTCTTTGTATGCTTACTACTTTTGTTTATAATATTTTTGTCTAGTAGAAATACTAGACTTTTTACTTTTAAGAAAATTTTTACTGTTCGCTTGTTTTTCTTAGAAAAATATTATAAAATAATTCCAACCTTTCGCTTGAAAAGGTTAGTCTTTTCTTAAAGGCGGAAAGGAGGTCTACTCTATGTCTATCGGTGATGTGATTCTTAGTTTAGTTGATAGTTTATTAACCGAAAGAGAAAAAGTCGTTAGACTTGAAATTTCACAACAATTTCAACCAAACGAAGATGAACAATCAAATAAAGACTAATTGTAGACATACATAGTCGATAGAGCAAATTCTTCCAGATTTGCTCTATTTTTGCAATAAAAAAGTATGTGTACTTCCAGCTACACATACACTCTACAAAATGTCTATCGGCATCAAATACATTTATTCTGTGACTAAATAATAACACATTAATTTATAATTGTCAAATTTTAGTGCAAAAAAAGTATGTGCATTCGCGGTACACATACTGTTATGATTTGAATACTAATGACATTCAAAGTTCATTTATTCTGCAACTAAATAATAGCACATTAATTCACATTGGTCAAATTTAAAATTTTGAGTTATATCGCATGCTAAAATAAGTTTAAATATTTATTTTATAATAGCAATAAATCTTTGTGTATTACTTTTATTATCTTTTAAAATATATCTTGTCCCCATAGATTTATGTTCTACAACTATTTCATCTCCATAATTATAATAAAACTTTTCAACCTTATCTCTAGTTCTGCTATCATCTGAAACTAATATATATTCTCCATCTTTATATTCAAGGTCCTTTATTTTAACTTGCTCATCAAAATAACTTACTATTCTTATAAAAGAATTTATACCATTTCTTGCATTATCTACAAATTCATTCAATTGTTCTTTATTTGATGATATTATTTCGTTATTTTCTAATACAAAACAATTATCTTTTATTGCTTGCTCTTTACTGTAGTTATGTGGTAAATCTTCTAATCTTTCATAATCCGTATAATCTATATTTTTTTCTACTTTTTCTATTTTTATTATATCTCTATCTAAATTTTTCGAAATCTTTATTGATGTTACTGTTTTATCATAATCTTCATTTTCATCTTTTTTAAACTTAATGTATAATGTTGTATCATCTGCTGATACATCTGAAACTGTTAATCCTAACATAGAGGTATTTTCTACCGCTACTATAACAACAAAATTATCATTAAAATCTTCTTCATTCATTTCTACCAAATCATTCCATACTTCTTTACATTTTTCATACTCTTCATAAGTCATTACTTTTTTGTAATAAAAATTATTTTGATATATCATATCTTGTGAATAATCATAATTTGGATTTTGTTTAAAATCTGTATATGTTTCTTTTGTTATATAATTATATGTTATAACCCCGGCATATGTAGCACCAGCAGTTGCAATTATTGCAATAACTAATGTCAAAAGTGATTTTAAAGTTAACAGATTTTCTGTATTTCTATATAAATGTTTTGAAAAAAACTTATCTTTATTTCTAGTTCTATTATATTCATCATGTTTCTTCCATATATCATTAATGAAATCATCTTCTTTTAACATTCAAATCCCTCCTTTTTTAATATCTTTTTTAAGGATTTTCTAGCTCTATGTATTAACATTTTGGTTTGTGGTATTGTTTTATTTAATATTTTTGAAATTTCTCTATGATGAAACCCTTGAAAATCTTTTAAATATATTATAATTTGATAATCTTTTTTTAATTTTTTTATTGCATCATGTATTTGTTTTGTATTTTCTTTACTTATTAAAGAATCACTTATATCTTCTGTAATAAGGCTATTTACATATTGTTCTTCAAAACATACATTCTTTTTATTTTTCTTCAAATAGTTTATTGCTCTACATTTTGCAATAGTATATAAATATGTTTTTAAAGTATATTTAAAATCATATTCTTTCTTATTTATTAACATATATAAAAATGTGTCCTGTGCCAAATCTTCAGCCACATCTTGATTTTTAACATATCCCATAATAAAAGATATAAGTAATTTCATATATCTTTTAACTATAAGATTAAAAGCTTCTTTATCACCTTTTAAAAAACCATTATACAATTCTATATCTGTTTTCTCTTTCTGCATATTTTCTTCCTTTACCATATCTTATACTCCTTTTTACTTGAATATCAAAAAAATCTTTATCACATCTTATCAATTTTCTCCCCTCTGCTTTGTTAAAAGTTTCAACCATGATTAAAATCTTTTAACTTTATTACAATTTCTTAAAGAAAAAGTAACACTAAAAATAATTTTATTTTACCTTTTCTTTATAATATACTAATTAAAGCCTAGTAACAACTAGGCTTATTGTTTGGGTATCTTTTTATACTCTACCCCATATTTATCAAGTAACTCTATTGTAATTTTTCCTTCTTTTAAAGCATCTTCTACAGTCATAATATCTCCATTTTTAAAGAAAACTTCTACCACTTCAGTCTTGTGACTAGGATAATAATATTCATAATTTTCATCTTCAAAAAATTTATATTCTCCACCTTGTAAATACTTTTTATAATTTTCTGGAGCAATTACTGTTGAATCTACTATTTTAGGTTCATCACTTTCATCTTTCTTCTCTAAAATATCTTGATTATCTACCTTTAATGCAAAATATGGCATATTAGAATTTCCTTCTTTCATGAATATTATAAAAGTATCTCTAAACCAGAAATATCTACTACCTACAGATAAATATTCTGTTGTCATAGTTGCATGACTTTGCATATTACAACCTGATTCATTTAAATTAAAATTTACATCTTGTATTACATTTGAAATATACATTCCATTTGTATTTTTTATTATTTTATCTACAAGTTCATTATAAGCTACTGTTCCATTTACATTAACATATGGGACTAATAACTCATCATTTTCTTCAAAAGTTGTGCTTCCATTGTAATTGTCCTTCTTATTTTTTATATCTTCATAATATTCATTAAAAGATTTATTCTCATCAGTTCTATATAATATTATTTTGTCCCCTTCTTTAGTATTTAATAATACAGCAAAATCATTATTTCCATTATAAAATAAGACTTCTACATTTTGATTAAGTTCTTCTTTACTTGCATTATTAATTCCAAAATATTTTATATAATCATTTCCATCTTTTCCAAAAGTATAATTATAATCGTTATTAAAATTATCAAATGAATACAAAAAATTAAGATTTTTATTTAATTTAGTTTCTATATTATAACCATTAGTAACTGTTCTTGTAACATTTATTGTGTAATCATTTTCATCTAACATTTCTTTAGAAAAACTACTATTATTTAATTCATTTGCAATATCAATGTTTTCTTCTAATTCTATTCTTCCTCCTACTTTTTCTTCTAAATCCTTCCATGCTAAATCTAAAGTTCCTATCCACAAATTATTAACAGTATGTTCATCTAAAGTGCTTTGATATGTAGGATTAAATGTAACATTATGATTTTTATTTAAATTTTTATATATTAAAACTCCTGCATATACTATTCCAGATAATAAAAGTGTAGTACATAATATAACTAATAATACTTTTGCTACATTATTCATTTGATTTAATCCTTTCTTTAATAAAATTTTTCTTAATTCTTTTTTTCCTCTATGTATAAGAACTTTTATATTAGATAAGGATATTCCAAGTATTTGTGATGTTTCTTTATATGATAATCCTTCTATTTTTACTAGATATATTGCATTTTTATATTTATCATCTAATTCATTTATTGCTTCTATTATTTTCTTTTTATTTTCTTCCTTTTCGATTATATCAACTATATCTTGTTTCTTGTTTTCCGCTTCTTTAAACAGATATTTCTCATTAATATCTGTTCTTCTTTTCTCCATATTTTTATAATTTAAGGCCCTACTTTTTGCAACTAAAAATATATAATATTTAAAACTATATCCTTCCCTTAATTTATGCTCTAAGACATATAAGAACACATCTTGAGTTATGTCTTCTGCTTTTTCATAATCTTTTACAATGTTAAAAACAAAATATTTAATTTTATTTTTATATTTATTATATAAAATTTCAAAAGCTTCTTTTTCTCCATTTAAATATTCATTATATAATTTTGTATCTATATCTTTTTCCATGTTCATCCTCCTTTATTAATACATACTTATATTAATAAAAAAAGTTACAAAATTTATTTATATTATACATTATATTACCAAAATTTACTTGTTGTATATAAAATAATTTCATGTTAGAATAAAATTGTTATGTAAACAAATGATGATGGAGGTTGTTTATGAAAAGAAAAATTTCTATTATTATTTTTATTATTCTTCTTGTAAATATCTTCTCAAGTTTATTTTATAACTTCTCTTTTTCAAATGGCAAAAAAAGAAATCCAAATAGTTATTGGAGTACAACAAATGCTCCTATTTTTTATGGAGCAACTAAAATAACTTTAAAGAAAGATTTATTAAACGAATTTAATGTTTTTGATAGTAGATTTAGAATATTTGCTACTGATTTTGAAGATGGAGATTTAACACAAAAAATTACTTATTCTGGGAACGTAAATATAAATGAAGTAGGAACTTATGAAATTACATATAAAGTAACAGATTTTCATAATAATAAAACAAGTTTAGTTGTTCCTGTAATTGTAACAGATGATGAAAATACTAAAATAAATGTAGAAAGAACACTTTATACAATTCCATCTGTTTGGAATATGGACTTAGCTGAGTTTTCAAGATGTAATTATGGTGATAGACAAATTTTAGGTATTTACCTTTCTGCTAATCAAAGCATTAAAGCACGTGTTGTCTCTTCTGAAAATAATATAGCTATTTCCTTTTTAAATAATGACTCACATACAGAATCTTCTACCACATTACCTACAAATGGTGAATGGATTACTTTAGAAAACAAAGTAAATAATATCGGATTTGATTCTGTTCCACTACTTACATCTACTGTTTTGTCTAAATCAAATACTCTAATAAATAAAACATTTAAAATTGAATTAGAATATGATGAAAAAATAAAACCATTAAGCTATTACCATTATCAAGATAATGAGCAGGAATTTAGAACAAAATGGCTAAAAAGTGGAACTAACTTTGGCGTACTTGAAAGTGAAACACTTATTTTAGTAGTTCCTCTTAAAGATATTAATTACATGACAAATTTTTATAAAAATGGATTTACATCTCTTGATTCATTTTTTGATTACTATCAAAAAGTGGTAGAAAAAATGGATGAATACGTTGGATTAGATTTTAATCCTGTAAAAATAACAGACCAAAATGTTAGAACAAAATATTTAATAAAAGCAAATGCTCATGGTGCTGGTGCTGCCTATTATGCTGGTAATCATGTTGGTGTAAATAATTCTAGTATGGCATCTTTTTTTGAAATGAACTGGGGTGGATTACATGAACTAGCTCACGGATATCAAGGCTCACTTGGAAAAGGTGAAATGCAACTTGGAGAGGTATCTAACAATATTATAGGTCATTATATTCAAACAGATAAAAATATATATTTTCATCCAGGTAATTGGCTTGGAGAACTTTCTTCAATAGAAGATGAAAGGAATTCACAAAGACTAAGTGGTAAAACATTTTTAGATGTAGACGAGCCAACTAGATTATATGTTATTGTAAATTTATTAAATTCATTTGAAAAAGGAACAACATATGGAAAAATGTTCTCTTGGTATCGTGAACAATTAAACTCAAGAAGAACAATGACAAACCAAGATGCTTATGTAGAATCAATTGCTGATATTTACAATATAAATATCATTCCATATATGGAATCTTGGGGATTAAAAATTTCAGATGAAACAAAATCTAATATATATCAAAGAAATTATCCTTTAATAAGTATTTTAAAAGATTTTGTTGATGATGATACTTTAAATACAATTATGACAAATGAAGACTTGGATAGAAAATATTCTTTAGTTACAAACGAAGTATTAATGAAATAAGGTTATAGTCAAGATTATACGTATGTTCAAGTAATAGAAAATCAAACTTTAAGCTATACTCATACTTATTATAAACAAGAAGATGTAGATTATAATAATTATTTAAAATTGCAAGTATTAGGATATAACTATGATACAATTGCCTATCAATTAATTTTTAAAGATAAATATACGAAAGCAGAAATTTCATATCCAAATCAATCTGGTATGAGCGGTAATGAATATATTAAAATTTATGATGAAAAAGGCTCTTTAGTAACTGAAGATATTTCAACTGGTGGATATTTTGATTTTAATAAAGGTACACATGAAATTGATTTAGATATTGGATATGTAATAGAAATCAATTACCCTAATAAATATCAAGACAAAATAAAAATATTTAGTACTTTATCTGGAAATGTATTACCTGAATATAGTGCTACTAATACAATTACTAGATATGTTGTAATTAATAATGGATTAATTAAAGAAGATATGGATGAGGATATTGCAAACGAAATAGCTTATGAACAATTAAAACCTTCTTTAATAGCTATTATTGAAGAATATAAATCAAAAGTTACTAATGCTGAACTTAATAATAAATTTATAAATTTTAAAGAAAAAGCTAAAGTTGTTGACGCATATATGAGATTAAAAGAAAAAGACCAAGCTCCATATACTAGCTTAATTACTGCAATTCAAAAAGGTGGCTCTCCCATCATTACAGTCAAGTCTGAAAATTTAAAATATGAAATAGGAACCACAATAAATCTATATAATTTGATTACTGCAACTGATAATGAAGACGGAATAATTATAATAGATAAAAATAGTACAATTATTGACACCAAATTTAACAATAATGTTGCTGGAAATTATAAAATAACTTACAAAGTTTCTGATTCTGATAATAATATATCAACTAAGATTATATATATAGAAATATTTGATAATTCTATACCAGAAGAACCAGAGAATCCTGTACTTCCAGAAATTCCGGATAAAGAAGAAACACCAAAACCTGAAGAGCCTGACTTGCCTTCTGATGATGACAACAATATTCATGAAAAAGAACCTAATTTACCAGTTGAAGACACTAAACCTGAAATACCAAAATTACCTGAATATAATACTACTCCAAACGTTGAAATAAAACCAACTCTAACAAATAAAAATAATAATCAATCAAAAATAGAAAATAATAATAATGAATCAAATACTGAAACAATTAAAGAAACATCTAATCAAACTTTAGATAATTCTTTAACTGATACTTTATTAGAAAAATCTGATAAGGAAGTAAATGAAGAAGAAATTCATGATAAAGAAATGATACATGATGAAATAGATTCTGCAACAGGTCCTGAAAAATTACAATATAATAGTATTAATAAACAAATTATATTTATTATCATAATTATTTTTTCCCTAATTTGTTTTATGCTTAAAAAGAAACGTGAAAAATTTTAAATTTCACGTTTCTCTTTTTATATTTCTTCATACTTGTGATACTTTTCTATTATCTCTACTTTTATTTCTGGATATTTAATGAAAATATTTGATTCTGTTTTACTCCAAGGTGAATCTTTTTTATGTGTTATATCAACTAACTCACTTGCAGTTTTTCCACCGTATTTTTTTAATGTTTCTTCTATACTAAATATTTTTTCTGTTCCATCTTCTGCAAACAATATTCTACTTTTAGCTGGCATTTCAAATACATCACTACTGCTTATATCTTCTGTTTCTTCTCCTATTGGTTTATATCCATATTTTTTATATTTTTTATAAACTGTATCTACAACTGGTCCGTATTTAAAAGCATATATTTTATCTGTAAATAGTTTTTTACCTGTACTGCACAAATAATCAGCAAAACATAAATATACTAATTTTTGCAATTTTAATTGTGTGCAAGTAATTTTTGACAAAATATATTTTGCAACATCTATTCCTAGTAGCTTTCTATCTTTTTTTATTAATTTTATAAATTTATCTACACTATCAATAACCAATACATCTTTAAAATAATAATCTGCTTTACAAACAGATTGCCATGTTTCGTCATCTGCTTGTAACATATGCGTAGAAATTGATACGTCTCTGCCACATTCATCAGTAATTCTTTTTAGATATTTTCTTAATCGTTCTTGTATTTTTTCATCTTCATCTTTTACTATAAAATCTAAAGCAATCCTTGTTCCTAATGAATATGAGCTACTCATAAAAATAAAATGTGTTACCATTAAATTTTACCTCCTCTATTTTCTTTCTCCCATATTACATAATCTTGTTTATATTTTTCGTGTGATTTTATATTATTTTGTTCGTCTTTTTCGTTCCAAATTTGTAATTCCCATTGAAAATGAAAATTATCTTCTTTGAAATATATATGTGTTGCTTTATAACCAACTTTTTTAGAAGAATCTATACATTTTAAATTTTCGTATTGATTTTCAACTAATTCTTTTATTTGATTATAAGTAAGCTCTTCTTTACAAATTATTCTTATACCAAATAAATCATTTAAGCATTTGTTTATTGGTAACTCTCCATTTTCGTGATTTTTCGTATAATTTTCTATTTTATATTCTATTGAATTTTTAGTTTTTGCCCTACTGCTTACTTTTGCCTTACTGCTATTAAATTGTTTAAAATCCTTCATTAATTGAATATTATTTTCATTTATAAATTCTCTATAATTAAATGCAACATCAAGCATTAATCTATTTTCCTTCAAATCTTTTACTAACGTATTTTTTAGATTTATTTTATCAAAATATTTACTATTTCTCCATTTATTATTAAATTGTAAATATTCTTCTTGTATAAATTCTATTAAATTATTTAATTCATTTAACATATATTTCATCCTTTTACATTATATAGCATAATATATAATTTGTGCATATTCCTCAATTATTATAAAACATTTGTTCTTGCTTGTCAAGTAATTTATCTATAAAATCCCCTTTTTATATCATTAACAAACTTTTCCTTTATTTCAGGTGGTAAAAGTAACAAATTTTCTATATCCTCTTTATTTATAATCTCTGGTAAATAATCACCACTATCTGCATATTTAGGGTCATGATTAAACTCTGGACCATCACCAGTTCCAAACTTTCCATCTATATACTCACAAAGGAAAAAATACTCCTTTTGATTAAATTTTTTTGATTCCATTTCATATAATTTCTTTATAACTTTAACATTAATCCCAAACTCTTCCTTAATTTCTCTAATTACTCCCTCTTCTAAAGACTCTCCTTCTTCCAAACCTCCACCTGGAAATGTATAATACTCTTGTATATCTTTTCTTTTTTTAACATTTTTTCTATGCATCAAAGCAAAACCATTTTCTATTTTAATAATTCCTGCAACTCTTATTCTTTCCATATTTTCCTCCTTTTTCTTATTCATTCTAACACTTTTTTTATTTTTTTTATATATTTTGTAGTAATTTTTTTTATTAGTGGTATAATTTTAAAGTATAAAAAAGTTACACAAAGGAGATGGTATTTTGTCAAACGCTAAAGAAGAAGTTAATATAAGCAAAATGTATGGTGAAGAATGTACATTACCTAGAGATGAATTCATAAAAAAATATAAAATAAATGAAAATGGTCTTTCTTCACAAAGAGCCAATGAACTGATTAAAAATTTAGGATTAAATGAAATTAAACAATCCAAACCCAAAAGATGGTACAACTACTTTTTTGAAAGTTTATTTACCCCATTTAATTTAATATTACTAGGAATTACTCTACTTCTATGTTACACAGACGTAATTTTACCAGAAACTCCTAGCTATGCAAACATTATTGTTATCGCTATTTTAGTTGCTGCAAGTACATTATTAGACTTTTTTGAGGAATATCGTTCTAATAAAGCAGCAAATGAACTAAAAGAATTAGTAGCTACAACTTGTCATGTTCTAAGAGATGGTAAAGAAGTTCAAGTACCAATAAAAGAAGTAACCCTTGGAGATATTGTTAATCTTTCTGCTGGTAGTATGATTCCGGCTGATTTAAGAATAATTGAATCAAATGACCTCTATGTTGGTCAATCTTCTTTAACTGGTGAATCAGATGCTGTAAAAAAAGTAGTAAATACAGAAAAAAGTAAAGAAGAATTAGATAGCATTGCAGATATAGATACAATTTGCTTTATGGGAACAAATGTTATTTCTGGTAGTGCCAAAGGTGTAGTTATTAAAACAGCTGATTCTACCTACTTTGGAAAAATTGCTCATACTTTAACTACTGGTAAACCTAAAACAGCTTTCCAAAAAGGTATTGAAAGTATTAGTAAATTGCTAATTCGTTTCATGTTAATTATTATACCAATTGTATTTATTTTAAACTTTTCAAAACATAGTATTGTTACAGCCTTTACATTTGCAGTAGCTATTTCAATTGCAATTACACCTCTTCTTCTTCCTGTCATTTTATCTTCATGCTTATCAAAAGGTGCTGTTAAAATGTCTAAGAAAAAGACTATTGTTAAAAAATTAGATTCTATTCAAAATTTTGGAGCTATGAACATATTATGTACTGATAAAACAGGAACATTAACAGAGGATAAAATAGTTCTTGAAAAATATTTAGACATAAATGGTGATGAAGACTTAGGTGTTCTAAAATATGCTTATTTAAACGCTAGTCTTCAAACTGGTTTAAGAAGTAACATTGATGAAGCTGTAATAAAACGTGCTGCTGAATATAATATGGCTGACTTAACTAAAAATTATATTAAACTAGATGAAATTCCTTTTGATTTTTCTCGTAGACGTTTATCTATTGCTGTTAAAAATGACAAAGGTCAAGATGAATTAATCACAAAAGGTGCAGTAGAAGAAATTTTAAATATTTCTACTTCCGTAGAATATAAAGGAGTAGTTTCACCTCTAACTAGAGATATTAAAGAAAATATACAAAGAATTAGTAAAAATTTAAATAAAGAAGGTTTAAGAGTTATTGCAGTTTGTAAAAAATATAGTAATGAAGCTGGTTATGATTTTGATGTAAAAGATGAAAAAAATATGATATTAATTGGGTTCATTGGTTTCTTAGACCCACCTAAAGAAAGTGCTAAACAAGCCGTTGAAAAAATGAATAAAGCTGGCATTCGTGTAATTGTCCTAACCGGAGATAATGCAGAAGTTACAAAATGTATTTGTGATAAAGTAAATATTAAATCTAAACATATTATTTTGGGAAATGAATTAGATAAATTATCTGATTTAGCTGTTACTAGATTAATTAGGAAAAATAATATTTTTGCAAAACTATCTCCTATCCAAAAAGCCAGAATTGTAAGACTTTTAAAAGAAGATGGAAATGTTGTAGGATATATGGGAGATGGAATTAATGATAGTCCATCACTTACAAATTCAGACGTTGGTATTTCAGTTGATACAGCTGTTGATATCGCCAAAGAATCTGCAGACATTATTCTTTTAGAAAAAGATTTAAATGTATTATTAGATGGTGTAACTGAAGGAAGAAAAACATTTGCCAACTTAATGAAATATATTAAAATGGCAACAAGTTTCAATTTTGGTGAAGTATTATCTGTTATTGTTGCAAGTATTGCTTTACCATTTTTACCAGAAACACCTATTCAATTATTGGTAGAAGGTTTATTATATGATTTTGGTCAAATGACACTTCCATTTGATGATGTAGATCCTGAAATCATAAAAAAGCCTAAAAAATTAGATATAAAAAGTCTAAAACATTTTATGTTATTTATGGGACCTGTAAGTTCAATATTTGACTTAATTGTATTTGCATCATTATGGTTTATATTTGGTGTTAGAGAAGCAGCTCTATTCCAAACAATTTGGTTCTCATATAGTATTGTTTCAAACTTGATTGGAATGCATATTATTAGAACTGCAAAAATACCTTTCATTCAAAGTAATGCAAATAAAATGGTATATTTCTCTTCTACACTATTAATTTTAGTAGGACTTATAGTACCATTTACACCTTTAGGAAGCTTCATTGGATTAGTTCCAATGCAAGCAGAAGATATTGTATTAATTTTTGTTGTAACATTCCTATATTGTATTTTAGCTATGTTTGCTAAAAAAGTATATATTAAAAAATATGGAGAATGGATTTAAATTGGAAAAGCTGTTTTTTTTGGACATGGAGTCAAAAACAGCTTTTTTCTATTCAAATTTATCAATAAATATTTTTTATGTATTTTAAAATTAAAGGACTGTTTTTTGACTCCGTCCAAAAAACAGCACTTAAAAAGTTACATTTTCTTTTCCTATTATTTGCCCTAAGAATTCAAATATTTCATCTGTTACATATAACTGGCCACAAGGCTTATATTCTTCTCCTACTTTTACTTGAACATTTATATTATTTTTATCTCCATGAAAGTAATGTAATGCTCCTCTTAATTTATTTTTATGTGTTTCATCTAAATTTGTTATATCCAATGTTAATATTTTTAATTTTTGCTCTCCAAAATCTTTTATGTCATTGGCAATAATAGTTGCATCTTCATCTTCTCTAATACTTAGTCTTCCGGTCTACCATTACTATATTTTCTTCGACTAAACTTTTTCCGGCTTTTAAATATGCATTTTCAAAAACAATAACTTCTGCTGTACCATATAAATCTTCTATTGTTACAAATGCCATTATCTTGTTGTTTTTTGTATATTTTTTCTTTATTGAAGTTATTATACCTGCATATTTTACATTTTGACCATCATGATATTTCGGTTTTTCATTTTGGATTTGTAAATTATCTTCATCTAAATTAGTTGTCATTTGTTCACCCAATTTTTTTAATTCTATTGTATTTATATTAGTTTGCATTTCTATTTGATTTCTCAATTTTTCTAAAGGATGACCTGAAATGTAAATTCCAAGCATTTCTTTTTCTAATGATAATAACTCTTTAGTAGGTAATTCTTCATGCTCTTCAAATGTATATTTCATTTCATTTAATTCTTCTTTTTGACTTTCTGTTCCTAAATCAAACATTGATACTTGTCCTGCTAAGCCTTTTTTCTTTTCACTTTGTATTGAATCTATTATTCCCTCAAATGATGCCAAAAGTGTACTTCTTGTTTGTTCAAATTCATCAAAAGCTCCAGCTTTTATTAAACTTTCTATACATTTTTTATTTACACCTTCATCTGAAATTCTTTCACAAAAATCAACAAAACTCTTATATTCTCCATTTTCTTTTCTTTCTTTTACAATCGTTTCTACAGGTGTTATTCCTACATTTTTAATACTTCCTAATCCAAAACGTATTTTTCCATCTTCTACTGTAAATTTAGAATTACTTTTATTAATTTCTGGTTTTAATATTGTAATTCCTAGAGATTTACATTCATCTATATATTGTGGTATCTTGTCTAAATTTCCTAAAAAACTATTTAATGTAGCTGCCATGAATTCTGCTGGATAATATGCTTTTAAATAAGCTGTTCTATATGCTACTACGGCATAACAAGCAGCATGGCTTTTATTAAATGCATATTTTGCAAATTCTGCCATTTCATCAAATATTTTATTTGCTGATTCCTCATCTATTCCATTTCTCACACAGCCAGGAACAACTACATTTCCATTTTCATCTACTTGTCCATGTATAAATATTTCTCTTTCTTTTGCCATAACATCTAGTTTTTTCTTTCCCATAGCACGTCTTACTAAATCTGCTCTTCCTAAAGAATATCCTGCTAAATCACGAACTATTTGCATAACTTGTTCTTGGTACACCATACAGCCATATGTAACATTTAATATTGGCTCTAATCTTGGATGTGTATATTCATTATGACCTGGATGTTTTTTTCCTTTTATATATCTTGGAATTTGGTCCATTGGCCCTGGTCTATATAGTGATACACCTGCTATTAAATCTTCCAAACAGTCTGGTTGTAATTCTTTCATGAAATTTGTCATACCTTGTGACTCAAATTGGAATATTCCACAAGTTTTTCCCTCTTGCCATAATTTATATACTTTAGGGTCTGACATATCTTTATCAAATTCAACATCTATTCCCCTATTTTGTTTTACCAGTTCTATTGTATCTTGGATAACTGTTAGAGTTCTTAAGCCTAAGAAATCCATTTTTAAAAGTCCTAGTTCCTCTAATGTTGTCATTATATATTGTGTTGAAATTTGTCCGTCACGAACATATAATGGAACATAATTATCTACTGGTTCTTTTGTAATAACTATACCACATGCGTGTGTTGAAGCTTGTCGTGGCATTCCTTCTAATCCCATAGCTATATCTAATACTTTTTTTACAGTTTCATCTGTATCATATTTTTCTTTTAGCTCCTTATTTTCTTCTAATGCTTTTTTTATTGTTATATGAAGTTCATTTGGTATCATTTTAGCTAAAGTATCAGCTTCTGAATATGGCACATCTAATACTCTTGCAACATCCCTTATTACCATCTTAGCAGCCATTGTTCCAAATGTTATAATCTGTGATACATGTGAATTACCATATTTTCTAGATACATAATCAATTACTTCTTGTCTATGTGTATCACTAAAATCTACATCGAAATCAGGCATACTAATTCTTTCAGGGTTTAAAAATCTTTCAAAAAGTAAATCATATTTCATAGGGTCTATATCTGTTATTTCAATTGCATATGCTATTATAGAACCAGCACCAGAACCACGACCTGGCCCTACTGATATTCCATGTGTTTTAGCATAATGAATAAAATCCCAAACTATTAAGAAATAATCAACATATCCCATTTTTTTAATAACGCTAATTTCATATTCTGCTCTATCTAATATTTCTTTACTTGGATTTTCTCCATAACGTTTTTTTATACCATCATCACAAAGTTTTCTAAAGAAATCAAAATGTGTAGGATATTCTGATGGTACATCATAATTAGGTAAGATTGTATGTCCAAACTCAAATTCAACATTACATTTTTCTGCAATTTTCACTGTATTTTCTATTGCATCTGGGAAAGCTCTAAAATACTCTATCATTTCTTCTGGTGATTTTACATATAACTCATCTGTATCAAATCTCATTCTATCCGCGTCACTCATTCTTTTACCTGTTTGAATGCAAAGTAAAACCTCATGATTATATGCATCTTCTTTTTTTAAATAATGAGCATCATTTGTTGCTACTAATGGTATGTCTAATTTTCTTGCAAGCTCTATTAATCTTTGGTTTGCTAATACTTGTTCTTTGATACCATTATTCTGAATTTCTATATAATAATCTTCTCCAAATACTCTTTTATGCCATAGTGCAATCTCTTCTGCCTTTTCATAATTTCCATTTAATAATGCTTGGTTTACTGAACCTGCTAAACATCCACTTAGAACAATTAATCCTTCATGGTACTTTTCTAATATTTCTAAATCTATACGTGGTTTATAATAATATCCTTCAGTAAATCCCAATGATACCAATTTACTTAAATTTTTATACCCTTGGTTATTTTTTGCAAGTATAATTAAATGATTATATTTATTATCAATATTTGGTTCTTTATCAAAACGACTTCTTGGTGCTACATATACTTCACAACCAATTATTGGCTTTATTCCCTCTTTTTTACATGCTTTATAAAAATCAATAGCACCATACATAACTCCATGGTCTGTAATTGCCATTGCATCCATACCAAGTTCTTTTGCTCTTACTGGTAAATCCTTTATCCTATTTGCTCCATCTAATAAGCTAAACTCACTATGTATATGTAAATGAACAAACTTTGACATTATAAAACTCCTTTCTGTCTCAGTGGGGACGTTTCTGATGCGACATTTTATTGAATATTATTAGCCTTCTACCCATACTGATGTTGATTTTTCCTTTACTCTAAATATTCCGTATCCTTCATTATCTATTACTATTTCATCTTCACAATTTCCTAAACTATCTATAAATTTTTTTCCTGCAAATTTAGTTCCTATATACATTTTCTTTTCTCCCGTTCCTGCATTTGAAATTACTACCGCTAATCCTGATTGTAAATGTTCTTCATCACCTTCTCTTGTCCATCCTATAATATTTGGATTATCAAAATAATCATGTTCCTCTCCATATGATTTTTCTTTTCTTAATTTTATTAATGTTCTTAGTTCTTGCATTGGCTCTATATTATCATGTGGTATTCCATAGAAATCTCCATAAAATACACAAGGATATCCTACATTTCTTAATAAAATTATGCTATATGCTGCAGGTTTAAACCATCTTTCCACAAAACTTACCAAACTTTGTCCGGGGCTGAGTATCATGATTATCTACAAATGTTACTGCTTTACTTGAATTTTCTTTAAGTAAAGTATGGTCCAATATTTTACTTAAATCATAATTGGAGTCTTTTGAAGCATTATAAAAATTATAATGTAATGGTACATCAAAAAGTGATATTTCTCCTTCTGTTTCTGTTATATATCTATGTAATTTAGAAACATCAGCACTCCAATATTCACCTACTGTAAATAACTCTTGTTTTGATTCTTTTCTTAAATTTCTTATCCAGTTTTTATAAAATTGTGCACTTATATGTTTTACTGCATCTAATCTAAATCCATCTACACCTGTAAGTTCTAAATACCATTTTCCCCATTTGTCGCATTCTTCTATTACTTCTGTATTTGAAAAATCTAAATCAGCTCCCATTAAATAGTCATAATTTCCATATTCTTCATCTACTGCATTATTCCAATTTTTATCTTTAAATTTAAATATTGCATGTTCTTTTGATTTCTCATCATAATCTATTCCATCAAAATGTGTCCAATTCCATTCAAAGTCTGAATATTTATGTTTTCTTCCTGGAAATGTAAATTTAGTTGCAACTCTCACTACTTCTTGTCCTGATGTTAATACATTATGATTTCCCCAATCCACCTTATTTGCTGGTATTGTTTGAAGCATATCTGCTCCCATTTTATGATTTAATACTATATCTGCATATGCTTCTATTCCTGCTTGATTTAATACTTGTATACAATTTAAGTACTCATCTTTTGAGCCATATTTTGTTTTTATAGTTCCTTTTTGGTCAAATTCTCCTAAATCATATACATCATACACTCCATATCCTACTTCGTCTTTTCCCCCTATTCCTTTATATGCTGGAGGTAACCATAATGCTGTTATCCCTATATCAGCTAATTCTAAAGCTCTTTTTGCTATATCATTCCATAAATTTTGATTACAATTCATATACCATTCAAAATATTGCATTATTATTCCATTTATTTGTTTCATTTATATTTTCTCCTATTTTCATTTTTTCGATTATATCACAAATTTTTTTAAAATCCTATTGTATTTGACATATTTTTGAAATTCTACTATAATTCTTTCTTGAAAGGATTTGATAAAAATGGATTATGTTTTTGAAAGAAGAATTAATTATTATGAAACTGATAGAATGGGAATTGTTCATCATTCTAATTATATTCGTTTTATGGAAGAAGCAAGATGTTATCTTCTTGAAAAAGTTGGTATGCCTTATTCTGCATATGAAGATAATGATATTATGATTCCTGTTTTAGGAGTTAATTGTGAATTTAAACATCATGTTACCTTTGATGATATTATTTTAATTAAATTATTTGTTAAAGAATTTAATGGAGTTAGACTTACTATGGGATATACTGCTACTGAAAAAAATACTGGTGAAATTGTTTTTACAGGCGAAACTAAGCATTGTTTTACTGATAAAAATTTAAGACCTGTTCGTTTACAAAGAAAAATGCCAGAATTTTATCAAAAATTTATTGATTTGAAAGAAAAAGGTCTTTAATTTTTCCAGATTTTATGTTACAATGTAGTAGATTTTAAAAGTATTTGTCAAAAGATAAAACAAGGAGGAATTTTAAATGGAATTTAATAGATGTAGTAGATGTGGAAGTTTTTATATTTCAGAAGGCAATGTTTGCCCTAATTGTAGTAAGAAGGATAATGCTGAATTTTCAAGCTTTAAAGCTTATTTAGATGAAAATGGTTTTGAAAATTCATTAGATACTATTTCAAATAGAACTGGTATATCTATAAAAAATTTAAACCGTTTTATAGATTACCCTGAATTTAAATCTTATAAAAGCGAATTACAAAATAATATAAATTTAAACCAAAATGGTGGTTTTAACGGAATTACTCTTAACTAAGAAAGGATTTTGATTTTATGAAAAATGTACTTGATATTTTAAACGAAAGAGGTTATATAGAACAAATTACTCATAAAGAAGAATTAAATGATTTACTTTCTAGTAAACCAATTTCTTTTTACATAGGAATTGACCCTACAGCTGATAGTCTTCATGTTGGTCATTTTGTTTCTTTAATGGTTGCTTCTCATATGCAAAAATGTGGTCATAGGCCAATTATTTTAGTTGGTGGTGGTACTGCTACTATTGGTGACCCATCTGGAAAAACTGATATGAGAAAAATGCTTTCTCGTGAACAAATTGATTACAATGTTTCTTGTATTAAAAAACAAGTTGAAAAATTTGTTAGTTTTGAAGGTGATAATGCAGCAATAATTGTTAATAATGCTGATTGGCTTTTAGATTTAAAATTTGTTGATTTTGTTCGTGAGATTGGAAGTTTATTTTCAGTCAACAAAATGCTTGCTGCTGAATGTTATAAACAAAGATTAGAAACAGGGCTTACTTTTTTTGAAATGAGTTATATGCTTATGCAATCTTACGACTTTTGGTATTTATATAATAAATATGGTTGTAAGTTAGAAATTGGCGGAAACGACCAATGGTCTAATATTATTGGTGGTGTTGATTTAATTAGAAAAATTGGTAAGGATGATTCTTTTGGTCTAACATTTAAACTTCTTACAACTAAAGAAGGTAAAAAAATGGGTAAAACTGAAAAAGGTGCCCTATGGCTTGACCCTAATAAAACTTCTCCTTACGAATTTTACCAATATTGGAGAAATGTTGAAGATGCTAGTGTTGAAAATGTATTAAAAATGCTTACTTTCTTACCTATTGAAAAAATAAATGAACTTGCAAGTCTAAAGGATGAAAAAATTAATGAAGCTAAAAAAGTTCTAGCTTTTGAAATTACTAAATTAATTCATGGTGAAGAAGAAGCAAAAAAAGCTGAAGAAGCTTCTAATGCATTGTTTAGTGGTAAAGGGAACTTGGATAATATGCCTACTACTACTTTAGATGATAGAAATATTTCAATTCTAGATGCTATTATTAAATGTAACCTGGCTCCTTCTAAAGGACAAGCAAGAACTCTTATTAACCAAGGTGGTATTACTTTAAATGATGAAAAAGTTACAGACACAAACTACCAATTATCAGATAAAGATTTTAAAGATGGTTATGCTATTCTTAAAAAAGGTAAAAAAGTATTTAATAAATTAGTATAAAAAATAAACCTCTATTTTCTAGAGGCTTATTTTTATTTATAATCACTATTCTACAACTATATGTTCTCCATTATACATTCCATCTGTTTCAATCATATTTCTTAAAAATTCTCCATTATTATTTCCTGCTTTTATTACAAGTCTAGCATTTTCATCTGTTGCAGCCTGTCTAAAAATATTACCATATGTTGTTGGTGATGCTTTTATTGTCATCTCTCCTGTAAGTTTTGCATCTCCTTCAAAAGTTTGTCCCATATCTGTCACACTTTCAGGTATAACATCTGGTCCTTTTGTTAAACTTGTGCAATAATACAATGTTAGACTCATGCTTTCTAATCCCTCTGGTAAAATCAAGTTTGCTTCTTTTAAATTTATGCAGTTTCTAAATGTACCTGATAAAGATTTTACTTTATCTGGAATTTTTAAATTAACATATTCTAAAGAATTACAAAAAGAAAAACTTCCAACCATAGAAACAACACTATTAGGAATTTCTTTTATTTTTTCTATACCACTAGCATTAAAACACCAATTTATATTTTGTACTGAATTTGGAATAATACACTCTCCTTTTAAGTTTTTACAATTTTCAAATGTAGATATCATACTTATAACAGTTGTTGGTATTAATGGCATCGTTGTAATATTAGTATTGCTATTAAACGTTCTATATAAACTTGTAACTGGGTTATATGTTTTTCCTCCTTCTTCACTTATATATTGTGGTATTATAATATCTTTTCCATCAGTTTCCGTTCCTTTATATCCTGCAGTTCTTATTGTCTCTGAATTTGTTCCATTAGTATTATATTCTGTATTTTGGAAAACTTCTTTACTATTTAATCCATCCCCATTTGTTACTGAGCCAAAAGTATATAACCACAAATCCATATTTACAGCTTGTCCATTTGTTCCTATTCCTATTACATTTTTACTAGTTGTTTCTTGCTCTTCTGGTGCTTTTGCCTTTGCCATAGCATCTTTCCAGTCTATTCCATCTTCAATTTCACCATTTGATAATACTGTATAATCCTTTTTATCATCCTTTAAACTTATGGTAAAACTTTCATCTCCATTATCTCTTATTACCGTTTCACCTTCACCAAATTCTTTGTCCATTTCTTCTTGTAAATTATTTTGTCCTAACTCTTCATACCCATTGTCGCTTATTCGTGCTGCATTTACTGCTAATTTTATTCTTTCTTTAATCTCTGCCTCTTCTGTTTGATTTTTAGCATTCTGAGCTTGGGTAAGTATCCCATTTTCTCCTGTTAGCATTGCAATTGATACACCTGCTAAAATTAGTAACACAATTATTGTAATAACTAATGCAATTAATGTAATACCATTCTTTTCATTTAATTTTTCCATAAAACACTCTCTCCTTTTCTCTTGTAATAAATTTAATAATTTTTTCGTATTTAATTTTATACTATTTTCGTTTATAAGTCAATGATGAATTCAATAATAGTTTCATTTATGAATATATTCACATTAAATTTATTATATTAAAATCTACATGAGGTGGTAAAAATGGCTGATTTCATAGTAAAAAGTAGAAAGAAAAAAGATTATACACAATTTACTGCAAGAATAGAAACTGATGTTTTAGAAAGTGTTAGAAAAATTGTAAATGACAATAATTTAGTATCTATAAATGAATTTATTAATGATAGTTTAAAATTTGCAATTAAAAACTTAAAAATTATGGAAGATACAGATGAGAATTAACTTTTTATTTAGAAAAAATTAAGAGAGCTTTCGCTCTCCTTTTCATTTTGTTTATTTTATCTATTTTCTTATTATATTAATTGCTTCTGGTATTTTAGATATAGTATCAGATGCTTTCATAGAAATATCATTTAACTCTTTTTCTGCTAGTTCTCCTGCTAAACCTGCTAAATAACTTCCAGCTGATACAGTTAAAACTGTTGGCTCATTATAACCTAAAATACCAACCAAAATACCAGATAAAACATCTCCGCTTCCTGCTGTTGCCATTCCACTACAACCTTTTTTTACTAAATACGTTGTTTTCCCATCAGTAACAGTAGTTGTATGTCCTTTAAGTAATAAAATAACATTATATTTTTTAGCAAAACCAATTGCTAGTTCCTGTGGATTACTGATAATATCCTTAAAACTATAGCCACTTATTCTTTCAAACTCTTTTGGATGTGGCGTTAATATTACTTTACACTTAGTTTTATTTAAAATGTTTTTATCCATCTTAGCTAGCATATTTAATCCATCTGCATCTATTACAATTGGCATTTCTTTTGACTCTAATATGTAACTTAATATTTTTTCATTATCTTTGCTTTCTCCCCATCCCATTCCAATTGCTAAAGCTTTTAATTTTTCTAAAGACTTATCTATTTTTTGCTTTTTAAATAACATATGTCCATCTTTACTTTCTATTGTAAATAACGTTTGTTCTAGAAGATATGGCATAACTCCATTTGCTATTTCTTTAGGAACTATTAATCTTACAACTCCTGCACCTGAAGTTAAAGCACAACTACTTAAATTAGCAAGTTTAACAGCACCCGAATATTCTATACATCCTCCCATTATTCCTACATATCCAAAATTTCCCTTATTTGAATTCTCATCTCTTTTTGGAAATATACACTTAATATCTTCTTTTTTTAATTCTTCCATTTTCATACCTTCTTTTTATATATTTATTTTACTAATTATAACATAGGTATAAAAATTTTTAAACAATTAAACAAATGAGACAAAAAAGCTCCGTCCCCTCTTGTCTCACCTACTTCTTTCTACTATTTCTACTATATCTGAAATATATTCTCCTATTATTGGTATATTAAGCATTACTATTTTTTGTAATATATATATTAATATTGCTGTGATTACTGTTACTCCAATCCCTATTCCAATTCCTCTAAATATTCCTGCTATTAGATTTCTTATAATCATTTCTTTTTTATTTCCTATTAAATAAGTAAGTTCCACAAAATTTCCTTCTTGTAGGGTTTTATTTAATTCACTAACAGCCTTACTTAAAATATTTATTTTTTTCTTTTTAATAAACATAAAAATCCACCTTTATATATGGTGGATTTTTTATAACTTTTTTATACTTTTTATACAAACTAAAATTATTTTAAATAATTATTTTAGTTTTAGTTTTTTATTTTTTATATTTCCTCCTATTTATTAATCTGCTGTATTATCCTTTACAACATTATTTTGTGTATTTCTATTGCTTACCACACTATTATTAGAAGAATTATTATAATTCATATTCGTAGTAGAATTTATTTCATTTACTACATTATTTACATTATTTTCTGTTTGTGCTTCTTGTTCTTCTTGTTTTTTATCTTCTTCCTCTTTTGCTTCCTCTAATGAATTTATCAATTCTTGAAGTCTTGCAATATCACTTCCCATCATCTCCCAATCATTGTTTTGGTTTGATTCTGTTAAGTTCTGATTTGCTTTTATAATAGCATCTATTATTCCTTCTATATCATCAGTATTTTCTACCTCAATATCAACTGCATATCTTGAAAGAAGGTTTTGTAAAGCTTGTGTTAAATTATCTCCCATTGCAACTTTATTTCCTGACGCTACTATTACCTTTTTCAATACAGGTATATCAGATTCGTTAAGCATTGTTTGATAAATTGGTTCTACATATAACAAAGTATTATTTATTGGAACTATTATCATTTGTTTTGTTAATCTAGTTCCTATTACATTTAAAGAATCTAATTCACTACTAATTGCTTCATCTTCTTCTATTTGTCTATCTAATTGCATTGGTCCTACCACATTACTATCTGCTGAAAATCTATATAATCTTAGTTCATTAGTACCATTGTTACTTGTTCCTACTAAATAAGATATTATATTTTGTTTTTCTTCTGGTGTATAAATTTGAACCAATCCTAATTCTTCTTCTCCTTTATTATTTACCATTGTATAATATGGTTCCATATATATTCCTGTTGAATTAGTTGCTCTTGAAGTATTATATCTTGCAATATCCCATAAGTCATCTCCTCTATATAATACATCCGTTCTTTCATTATGGTATAATTTTAAAACTTCTGCTTGTACATTATATAAAAACTCTGGATATGTTAAATGTTTTGCTATATCTTCTGGTATTTGTTCATCTAAATCTACGAATAATTCTGGATATATATTTCTATATGCCATTGCTATTGGGTCTGTTCTATCTGTTATATAAAATTGCATTGTTCCATCATAACTATCAATTATTACTTTTACAGAATTTCTTATATAATTTATATTTTCACTTATTTCATCATGTTCTATACTTGTATATTGTGAATATGGATAACTAGAAGATACTGTGTATGCATCTAATACCCATACAATCCTTCCATCATCTGTAATAACTGTATATGGATTTTCATCATAAATTAAATATGGCATTGCTTTTTTTGCTCTTGTTATGATGTCTCTATTTATTAAAATTTTACTATCTTCTGTCATTTCACTTGAAAATGCTAAGTTTAAATCTCCTTTTGAAATTCCAAGTACTAATCTATCTAAAAATCCTAATTGTAATCCAGCTTTTCCTTCATATGTTGAAACTTGGTCACTTCCATTTTCGTCTGTATAATCATATTCTTGTTTATTTTTTGCATTTGTTGCTATTGTTTCGTTTGTTTCTAATCCGAAATAAATTCTTGGTTGCTTAATTTCAATTACTTCATCTGTTCCTGATACCTCTTTTTGTATATATTGTACATTTCCTGATTGGTCACTTTGAGTTGCAGATGCAATTATCTCTCCCATTCCATGAGTATATTCATATGTTTTATTATTATAAGTTCTTCCTGAATTTGTTATTTCTCTTGGTGCTAAATATACTAGAGAATCAGTTCCGTCTATATTATATTTTGCAAGATTAACACTTGGATATACATAGTATCCTGTTCTTGTTTGATTATTTTGCAATGTTTCCAATACTGAATCTTCACTTATTACTGGAATATTATTTATTATATTAGAATTTTCATCTACCTCTTCTTGTTTAATTGTCCCCGAATTTTCCAAATTAGTTTCTTCTATATTTATATTATAAGCATTTTTTGTATTTTCTATATTTTCAGCTATATATTCTTTTTCTTTATCTAATTCATTTGAATTTACATATATTAAATCAAAACCTACCATTACTATGAATAATATAACTAAATAACTTGGTATTACTGCTAAATTTTTTAATACTTTACTTGTACTACCTTTTTTAAATGCTTTTAAAGCTCTATTGGCAAATATTATTATAACAAATACAAATATTACATATCCCCACAACTGAACAGTTGCTTCTGTCATTCCTGCTCCTGTTATTTCTATATCATCATCTACTGTTAATATTTTTCCAAACATTATATTTTGAGTATTTAATATTGTAATAACTGCAATTCCTATAACAATAAGTAATATATTTCTTATTAATTTCTTCATGAATAGACTTTCTTTTAACATTTTTCCATCTATTCCATCAAAATATCTATTAAATACAATTACATAATATAGTGCCATATATAAAGATAATCCAACAATAAAAGCAACAAAGTAAAATGCTAATGTTTCTAAAACTGGTTTCTGGAACATATAATATGAAATATCTAAACCAAATATTGGGTCTTGTATTCCAAAGGATGTTCCGTTCATTATAAGCATTATCTTTTGCATAAGTACTGATGATACTGCAAAACTTACAATTGCTGATATCACTAAAGCTAATGATTTATTAGGAAGTTTTGGCATTGCCTTTTTTTCTTTATCAAAAAAGGCTTTTAATCCTTTTTTGATTCCTCTATTTGTAAAATATACAATTATATATAGCAATATAAAATTGATTGCCATTATGGTATATCTATACATCATGTTTGTATTAAATATATTTGTGTATTTTTCACCTAATTCTAAATACTCTAAATAGCTTCCTCTTAACTGGATGTAACTAATTGCTGCAAATAATAATATAAATAATATTACAAGAATCATCCTTAACTTACTATTTTTCTTTTTAGTTTCTTTACTATTTGCATCAACTATTTTCTCATCTTGTTTTATTTCCTTTGTATCAATTTTATCTTTTACTTCTTCTTTATTTTCCACTTTCTTACCTCCTTCTAGATAATAGCTTTTACAAAATCTTCAGAATTAAACACTTCCATATCATCTATTTGTTCTCCTACTCCTATAAATTTAATAGGAATATGATTTTCTGCAACTATTCCAATTGCCACTCCACCTTTTGCTGTTCCATCTAATTTTGTTATTACTAATCCTGTTAAATCTGCCTCTTCTTTAAATGCTTTTACTTGAGATATCGCATTTTGTCCTGTTGTTCCATCTATTACTAATAAAACTTCTTTATCACAATCTGCCATTTCTTTATTTATTACTTTCTGAATTTTATTTAGCTCGTCCATTAAATATTTTTTATTGTGTAATCTTCCTGCTGTATCTACAATTAATACATCTGCATTTTTTTCTCTTGTTATTCTTATTGCATCATATACAACAGATGCCGGGTCTGAACCTTCATCTCTTTTTACAATATCTGCTCCTGCTCTATTAGCCCAAATTTCTAATTGTTCAACTGCTGCTGCTCTGAATGTATCTGCTGCAGCGACTACTACTTTTTTTCCATCTTTTGCTAATCTATTTGCAATTTTCCCAATTGAAGTTGTTTTTCCTACTCCATTTACTCCTACTACTAATATTACAGATGGTTTTGTATTTAAATGTAAACTTATATCTGTAATATCTAATATTTTTTGCATCTCTTCTCTTAACGCTGTTTTTACATCTTCCTCATCTTGTATTTTTTCTTTTTTAATTCTATTTCTCAAATTACCTATTATTTTTACTGATGTATCAACTCCTATATCAGACATAATAAGTATTTCTTCTAATTCATCTAAAAAATCTTCATCTACTTTTTTAAAACTTTTAAATATGTTATTTATTTTTTCATCAAATGAATTTTTAGTTTTATTCATTCCTTGTTTTAATTTTTCAAAAAAGCCCAATTTTCTTTCTCCTTCCTAATTCTTTAAAATCTCATCTGCTAATTTTTCCATTTGTTTAATATTTTCTTCATTCATTCTAGATTTAATAGTTACCATTGGCTCTACTATTCTCAAATCTTTCATTTGTGATAAAATCTCTTTCATTCCTCTTCCTGATGATGGTGCCCATGAGCCATTTTCTATTATTCCAACTGTTCTTCTTTGGAAATTTCTATCTTTTAAATGTTTTAAAAAATGTTCCATTGGAGGGAATATTCCCATATTATAACTAGATGATGCTACTACTAATTTAGAATATCTAAATGCATCTTCTATAGCTTCTGCCCAATCCTCTCTTGATAAATCAGCAACAACTACTTTTTTTGCCCCTTTTTCTTCTAATATTTCTTTTAATTTATTTGCAGCTTCTAATGTATTTCCATATATACTTGCAGCTGCTATAAATACACCTTCATCTTCTGGCTCGTAACTACTCCATATATTATATTTATTTATATAATATTCTATATTTTCTTTTAGAATTGGTCCATGCAAAGGACATATCATTTTTATTTCTAATCCTGCTACTTTTTTTAATAAACTTTGTACTTGTTGTCCATATTTTCCAACTATTCCAAAATAATATCTTCTTGCTTCACAATCCCATTCTTCATCTGCATCTAAAGCTCCGAATTTTCCAAATGCATCTGCTGAAAATAATATTTTTTCAGTTTGCTCATATGTCATCATTACCTCTGGCCAATGTACCATTGGAGCCATAATAAATTGTAACTTGTGTTTTCCTATATCTAAAATATCCCCTTCTGTTACTATTACTTTTCTTTTACTTAAATCAAAATCAAAGAAATTTGATAATATATTAAATGTTATTTGATTTCCTACTATTTTCATGTCTGGATATTTTTCTGCAATTAATCCAATATTATATGCATGGTCTGGCTCCATATGTGATACTATTAAATAATCTGGTTTTTCACCATTTAATCCTTTTTCTAATTTTTCAAGCCATGTATTTGTTAAGTGTCTATCTATTGTATCTAATATTACATTTTTTTCATCTTTTATTAAATAAGAATTATATCCCATTCCTTTTTCTAATTCATATTGATTTTCAAATAATTTTATTTCATAGTCACTCCCCCCAAGATGTATAATGTCATCTGAAATTTTTATATCCATATAAAATTCCCTCCTTTTAAAAAATCAATTATAGTATAACATATTTTTCCTAATATGTGTATCTTTTTAGAGAATTTGACAATAAAAAAGTCAGCCATATAGACCGACTTTTTTGCTTAAACTATTAAATTAACGAAAACTTTCTTCCGTACTCAGTTATTTCAACCTTAAGAATAGGAAATTGATAGTTTTCATTAAGAGGAAGTCTTGGTAAAGTTTTTACAACTTCCTTTAAATTATCTTCTTGGAAATCAATGTCTTGTTTTTGATTTCTTCTTGCAAGTGCAACTTGAGTTGCTTGAAATATAATTGTTACAGGAAGTTCTTGAGTTACTTCACTCAATCTTCTTTCAACATATTCCTTATATTTCTTTTTAAAACTCTTTTTAACACCTGCATTTACTGGTTTCTTACCAGTTTTTTTGACAATACAAAGGCCTTTCGTAACCTCTTCAGCATAGTCAAGCATTTTAACTCCTTAAAATTATTTAATTTTACTGCCAAACTAAGATGAAATATGGAGTTCTTAGTTTTACATAATATATATTATACCATTATTTCACTTATTTTTCAAGAAAAAAAGACCCCTCTTTCGAGGGGAAGAATAATATTCTTTTTAGGATTTTACAATGTCTCCTTCTTTTAGGAATTGCCAATTTCCAGCTCGAGTCTTTACCACTCTGCTATATCCTTGGCTTTTCATATTATGAATAAGATTCTCACACTCTGGGAAATAGGCTTCTACTTCCTCTAAAGTATATGCTTTTCCATAATATGTCATTCTTGAGAAATTCTTTTTTATTCCTACAAAAGTCTGGTCCTTAAAATTCCATTCATACCGGTCAAAAAACCTATAGCCTATGGCTTCTTCAGGTATTTTAACCAATTTAGAAATTCTTTGAGGGACCTCTTCTTCTGTAGTTTCATAAAGAAAATCTTTTCCTAGATAAAAGATTTCCACATAGTGTTTTAACATAGTATTCTCCTAATTAGCTTACTACTAAATTCTTAGTAATAAATTTAATATTCGTAAATTTACGAATTACTATTATTATACTACCTTTTTATAAAAAACTCAAATAAAAATGGGCCCTATATAAACAACTATGTCTAAATAGGGTCCATTTTTTATTAGCAGATATTAGGATTTAAATTTTATTCTTCCTTAATGGATGCCAACCACAATATGGAGTTTTGACCATATGTTTCCAACCATTCTTTCTCATATTATATATGAGTTTTTTCTCATTAGGGAAATATTTTTCGATTTCATCTATTGTATAGATTTTTCCCCAATAAACTATTTTAGAAACATTAGTTCTTACTCCTTTTATTGTAATTCCTAAAATTTTTATTTCTCTTTGGTCAAAAAACCGAAAAGCTATAGCTCCCATATAAGGTTGAACAATATTAAAATTTCGTTTTCCAGATTCTATTTCGTATGTTTTTCCAATACAATGTGCATCAACATCAAATATCTCAATGTAATGCTTTTTCATTTTTATTCTCCTAATCTACTAGATATTACTATATTTATAGTAATATTTTGATATTATTAATTCGTTAGTTTAAACGAACTTTAAGTATTATACCACTTATCTATATTTTTGGCAATTTTTATGTCAAAAAAAAAAGAAACCTCTTTCGAGGAAGAAAATACTTTTTCTTTTTTTTAATTAGTCAGGAAGTAAATAATACTTTATCTCCTTCCTCCAAGAATCTTGCATTACCACACCTAGTTATGACAACCTTAACCCAACCATCTTCTTTCCATTTTGGAATAAGTGGTTTGAATTCAGGAAACTTCTCCCCAAATTCTTCTAAACTGTAGATAGTATCTCCTAAATAGGTAATCTTAGAAAAGTTCTGTTCTTTTCCTACAAGGATTCCATCTTCAGCAATAATTTCAGGCTGTTCATAGAACTGAATGCCATAAGCATTCTTAGGTATATTAGGATTTTCAAGACTCCTATCTTTGACTTCTTCAATCTTTTTGCCATTGAAGGAACCAACTGAAAGAAGGTACTTAGCATATGTCCTTATTTTTTGCATAATATCTCCTAACCTTTTTTCATTACTAAAATTAAAGTAATGACATATACATAAAATATTCGTTATACAACGAACTATTTTTATTATACTACATTTTACATAAAATTACAACTATAAAAACAGCTCAGTGTATTTAATTTATGATAAAATCACCTTAAAAGTTTATAAACGAATATTTCACCCTAAATGTATAAAAATGAAAAAT
>CALXFJ010000015.1 GCA_944387565.1 uncultured Clostridia bacterium
AGAGAGAGAGAGAGAGAGAGAGAGAGCTACACTTTAGTGAAATAAAGTATAGTTTTATTAAATATAGATTAAGAAAAGATAGTAGTAAAAGTCTGTTTTAAAACAGATTTTTATTGCTGTCTTTTTTTGTTGTTATTAAGTTTTTAAATTTATAAATAAAAAATAAAATGAAGGAGGAAGAAAGATGAAAAAACACAAGAAAAGATTTTTAGGAAAGGAAAGAGGAATTACACTTATAGCCCTTGTCATTACAATAATTGTCCTTTTAATTCTTGCAGGAGTGAGTATTGCTATGCTAACAGGAGAAAATGGAATACTTACACAAGCACAGAATGCAAAGAATAGGACAGAAGAAGCACAAGCAGAAGAACAAAATATATTAACAAATTATGAACAATATATAGAAGGTTCAACAAATGGAGGTACATTAACCACAGTTACAGGTAATGAAACAACTAACACAAAAGTACAAGACAGTTTAGGAAATGTAATAACAGTGCCAGCAGGGTTTAAAGTGGTAAATCCAGGAGATAATGTAGAAGATGGAATAGTAATAGAAGATGTAAGCCATAAAGAAACAGCAGGAAGTCAGTTTGTATGGATACCAATAGGAGAAATAGAAACAAACAAGGGAAAAATAACAGTTAATTTAGATAGATATACTTTTTCAGAAGATGGAACAAAGATGGCTCAAGGAACTAACAAAGTGGTAGCAGTAGGGAATGGTTCGGATTATTGTTTAGAATTAGAAAGTTCATCTAATGGGAATATAACAGCAAAAGATATAAATACATTTATATCAAAAACAAAAGAAACAAAAGGATATTATATTGGAAGATATGAAGCAAGAACGCCAGAAAAAAGAACAAATGTAACTGATAAATTAACGACAGTTACAGAGAAAAAAGATGATTATGTTTATAATTATATAACACAAAGTCAAGCAGCTGACTTGAGTCAAAATATGTACAGTGATAGTAATTTTACTAGTGATTTAATAAATAGTTATGCATGGGATACAGCTTTAGTATTTATACAAGAGTTTTCAGTTGATAAAGATTATTCTAGGCAAACTAGTTTAAATGATGAATTAAAAGAGAAAGGAACAGATAAAGATGTATTATGTAATATATATGATATGGCAAGTAATTGTGGTGAATTTTCAACAGAAAATTGTGATGCAAGTGGTAGACCTTGCGTAGCAAGAGGAGGATATTTTTCTAATGATTCTGATTTGTCTTATTATTCTAGTAGTCGTAATGGAACGAGTAAAACTAATCCTAATGAGAAAAAATCTTTTCGAATAATTTTATATCTATAATATTATAATTTATAGAGGCAAATTTGAAATTAACAATAAAAATCTGTAGAATACCATATGGTAACTACAGATTCTTAAAAAGGCTGTTTAAAAAACGAGGGTTCAAATATACTGTTAATTTAGAACTGATGAGTATTAATCGATGAGTTTATAGAATTGCTTGGTTTTACAAGAAGTGTCCCTAAATGGACAAAATGTCGCATTGGAAACGTCCCCAATGCGACATTTAATGTGACAATAACGTTATTCTCTTTCCTTCTTTTTTTATAATATTTTCATCTTTTAAAAGTTTTATCTCTCTCATCATAGCACTTCTATCAACACTTAAGTAATCAGCTAAATCTGTAAGAGAAAAAGGAAGAGTAAAAGTTTTATTTAAAGCTTTTGTAGATAGAAGGTTAAAGTATCCAAGTAGTTTATCTCTAGTAGACCTCTTAGTTAAAAGTTCAACTCTCATATTTAAAGTAGTTACTTTATCTAGAATAAGTTCAGGTAAATATTCAGAAAGCTTTTCATGAAACTTACAACCAGGTTTACATTTATTATGCATGTCACTATATGAAAAGAATAAAACCTCACAATTTTCTTTTGATTCAACTAGTAATTCGTTATTTGTAGTTACATCGTAAAATACCTCGCCAAAAACATCATGTTTAGAAAAATGGTCAATAATAGTTTTATTACCATTTAAATCATATCTAACTAAATCAGCTGAACCACTAATTAAAATACAAAGTTGGTCTCTTTTTTGAATATATGATGTTATAACAACATTTTTTTTAAAAGATTTTTTTTGAACTTTATTACAAGATTTACTAAAGTCTTGTATAAACTGTTCTATATCAAAGCTAACATACATAAATCTCATTCCTTTACAGGGCAAATTATAGCATAAAAAAGTTGCAATTGCAACAAATATAGCAAAATAATATACATAAAAGATAATAATAATAGAAATATCTTTGTAATACTTCTGTAACATAAATGTAATATTCCTATAAAATCTTACAACTAAGCAAAGTCTAAAATTCGACAATATATTTTGTTGTTTTTGCAACAGAAAAATACAATTTTAGATATATATAATAAGACCATAAATTACTTAAGGGGGAAATGTAAAATGAAGGTTATCAAAAGAGATGGTAGAGCTGTAGACTTTGATAGAGAGAAGATAAGAGTAGCTATATCAAAGGCAAATAATGAAGTAAAACAAAAAGAAAGAGCAACAAGGGATGACATTAAACAAATTATTGCTTATATTGAGGACTTAGACAAAAAAAGAATTCTTGTAGAAGATATTCAAGACATTATTGAACAAAAATTAATGGAAATAGGTAAATATGAATTATCTAAAAGATATATTGTATATCGTTATACAAGAGCATTAGTAAGAAAACAAAATACAACAGATGAATCAATACTAGGACTAATTAGAAATGAAAATAAAGAATTAGCAGAAGAAAATTCAAACAAAAATACAACACTTGCCTCAACTCAAAGAGACTATATAGCAGGAGAAGTTTCAAGAGACTTAACAAGAAGAATGTTATTACCTGAGAAAATTTCAAAAGCTCATGATGAAGGAATTTTACATTTCCATGATGCGGATTATTTTATACAACCAATATTTAACTGTTGTTTAATAAATATAGGGGATATGTTAGATAATGGAACAGTAATGAATGGTAAAATGATAGAAAGCCCAAAAAGTTTCCAAGTTGCATGTACAGTAACAACACAAATAATAGCAGCAGTAGCAAGTAACCAATATGGTGGACAATCTGTAGACATGATTCACTTAGGAAAATATTTAAGAAAAAGTTATAATAAATTTAAAAAAGAAATAGAAAGTAAATATAAAGGAAAAATATCAGATGATATAATTGAAGATTTAGCAAATCAGAGATTAAAAGCAGAATTAAAAGCAGGAGTTCAAACAATACAATATCAAATAAATACATTAATGACAACAAACGGACAATCTCCATTTGTAACATTATTCTTACATTTAGAAAAAGATGACCCATATATCAAAGAAAATGCAATGATAATTGAAGAAATTTTAAGACAAAGATATGAAGGAATAAAAAATGAGGCAGGAGTTTATGTTACACCAGCTTTCCCAAAACTAGTTTATGTTTTAGATGAATTTAATAATTTATCAGGTGGAGAATATGATTATTTAACAAAACTTGCTGTTAAATGTTCAGCAAAGAGAATGTATCCAGATTATATATCAGCAAAGAAAATGCGTGAAAACTATGAAGGTAATGTATTTAGTCCAATGGGATGTAGAAGTTTCTTATCACCTTGGAAAGATGAAAATGGTAATTATAAATTTGAAGGAAGATTTAATCAAGGTGTTGTAAGTATTAATTTACCACAAATAGCAATTATAGCAGATGGTGATGAAGAAAAATTCTGGAATTTATTAAAAGAAAGACTAGAACTTTGTAAAGAAGCATTAATGTGTAGACATTATGCATTATTAGGAACATCTTCAGATATAAGCCCAATTCACTGGCAATATGGTGCAATAGCAAGACTTAAAAAAGGAGAGAAAATAGACAAATTATTATATGGTGGATATTCTACAATGTCTTTAGGCTATATTGGAATATATGAGACAACAAAATTAATGAAAGGTGTATCACATACAACTAAAGAAGGTCATGACTTTGCAATTAAATTAATGAAAGAGTTAAGACAAACAGTAGATAGATGGAAAAAAGAAACAAATATTGGATTTGCTCTATATGGTACTCCAGCAGAAAGTCTATGTTATAGATTTGCAAGAATAGATAAAGAAAGATTTGGAACAATAAAAGATGTTACAGACAAAGGATATTATACAAATTCATATCATGTAGATGTAAGAGAAAAAATAGATGCATTTGAAAAACTAGAATTTGAAAGTGAATTTCAAAAAATATCTTCAGGAGGAGCTATTTCATATATTGAAATACCAAATATGCAAAAAAATATAGATGCATTGGAATCAGTAGTTAAATTTATTTATGATAATATCCAATATGCAGAATTTAATACAAAATCTGATTATTGCCATGTATGTGGATTTGATGGAGAAATAATTATAAATAAAGATAATGAATGGGAATGCCCAAACTGCGGTAACAAAGACCATAGCAAAATGACGGTAGTAAGAAGAACATGTGGTTATCTAGGAGAGAACTTCTGGAATGCAGGAAAAACAAAAGAAATCAAACAAAGAGTAATGCATTTATAAAATATTAAAAATGAAATAAGGACAAGTATTTAAAATGCTTGTCCTTTAATAATTATTATTAATTATTTTCAGCTTTTAAAAATCTATCTAATAATTGTTTTCTACATAAATTCTCAAAAGTATCATCTAAAGGTTCTAAAACAATATCCTCATTATATTTTCTATCTAAACAATATTTTATAATATAATCAGAAACATCAGGATTTTTAGAAAGAAGAGGACCGTGTAAATAAGTAGCGATAACATTTTTTAAGAAAAATCCTTCTTTAGTATCTCCAAATTTATTTCCATTACCATATAAAACATCTCCAAAAGGAGCTTCAATATCAAAAGTTTGACCACCATGGTTTTCAAAACCAATAACTTTAGTTTCTTTACCATTTAAATTACAATTTAAAACAATATTACCAATACATCTCTTTTTTCTATCATTTAAAGCTTCTGTATAATAATCAAATATACTTAATCCAGGAATTATATCACCTTCAGCATCTTTATAGTATTTCCCAAATAATTGATAAGCTCCACAAATTAAAAGGAAAAATACACCGTTATTTATTGCCTCTTTAATATTTTCTTTATAATTAACTAAATCTTTAGATAAAATACCTTGCTCTTGGTCAGCTCCTCCACCTGCAAATACTAAATCATAATCACTAAAATTAGGAGCATCATTTCCAATTGAATATGGAGTTACATTAGCTTTAATTGCACGTTTTTCTAATCTATATTTTAATACTTGAATATTTCCAAAATCCCCATATAACTCTAAAATATCAGGGTAAAGATATAATATATTAAGTTCCTTCATAATTATTTCTCCTTATTTATTTCTAAAATTTCTTTTCTCGTAGGCTGTAAAGAAGTATAATTTGCAATTACATACTTTTTTACATCTGTTTTATATAAATTCTTAACGGCTTCATGTAAGTTTAGATAAGGCTCAATTTTACTTGCATCAAATCCAGAAGTTTTAATTCTAATAGCTATATCATAAGCTCTAGTTCCAGATGTTATTATTCTAGATACATTATTTAGATTATCAAAATTAATATCCCAAATCCAAGAAACATCAAATCCATCTGCTATATTATCATTTAAAACAAATAATAATTCTTTTTCATCATCATCTTCATTTAAAATTCTAAGACTTACATTACTTCCAGTAGGGTTTTTAGCTAAATTTATTATAGTTGGAACATTTTTTATATTTAATTCTTCTAATCTACCATTATCTAATTTAAATTTAGATAAAGCTTCTTTTACAATATTTGTATCAATATTATATAAACTTAAAACAGTAATCACTGCTGTAAGGTTATATATATTATAAATACTATTAAATCTAATTTTATAAGTAACATCATCTACTTTAAAAGTTCTTGCCTTTAAATTAACATCAGTTGCTAATTTATAAATTTCATTATCTCCATAATTACAATTAGGACATTTAAACTTTCCTATATGAGAATATTGGTAATATTCATATTCAAGACGAGTATTACAAAATGGACAGAATTTTCCTTCTCCAGCTTCTTTTTGTTCTTTTGTTGCATATTCGTATTTTTCTACACTAAAATAATAAACATTTTCATTATTAGGATTAGCTAAGCCTAATCTTGCAACATTAGGGTCATCATTATTTAAAACAAGATTACCATTATAAGTTTTTAAAAATTCATTAATTTTTAAAATAAGAGATTCAACTTCTCCGTTTCTATCTAATTGGTCACGAAAAAAATCAAGTACTACTAATGTATCTAAAGGAAGGTCTTTAAATACGACAGGAACATAACCTTCATCTACTTCTAAAACAATATAATCAGCTTTTATTTTACCAAATAAAGTACAGTTTTTTAAAAAAGTAGATAATATACCAGTTTCCATATTATTTCCTTCAGCGTTGCTTACAACTTTTTTACCTGCTTGTTTTAATGCATATCCAATTGCATTATTTGTCATAGTCTTTCCATTGGTTGCTGTTACTGCAATAATAGGGGAGTTTATTTTAAAATATTTAAATATTTTAGAATTCCATTTATAAGCAATCTTTCCTAAAAAATTACCTCCATTTTTACCACATATTTTTAATCCTAAATGTAAGATTTTCATAATTAGAATAATAAAAAAGTTTCTCATAATTAATCACATATCCTTATCTTTTATTTATTTATTTATCTAATTCTAATTCTTTTTCTTCTATTTTCTTTTATTTTTATTTTCCTTTCCTTTTCTTTTATTTTAGTTTAGTTTTTGGGTTAGATAAATATTTTTTGTTATTATATCATAACCAAAAAATAAGAACAACAGAAATTGAGAATTTTGGGGACGGAGCTTTTTTGTCTCATTTTTATAAAAAATAGAAATTGAAAATTTATGCAAATTTTATAAAAACTATTGACATTATTAAGAAATGAAAATATAATATTTAGGAACGTGAAACTAATTTCATATATAAGGAGGAGAAATAGATGAAGAACAAGGGGGATAAATGTAATTTATCTGAACTACAAATTGGTCAAAAAGCAATAGTAACAAAACTTGACATTCCAGATAAAGCTGTTAGAAGACACTTGTTAGATATGGGAATGACAAGAGGAGTAGAAGTAAAAATAAAAAAGATTGCACCAATGGGAGACCCAATAGATGTAGAGCTAAGGGGATACGAATTAGCAGTAAGAAAAGCTGATTTAAAAATGATAGAAGCGGAGGTAGTAGGATAAAATGAAAATAGGTTTAGTTGGTAATCAAAACAGTGGTAAGACAACATTGTTCAATTGTCTAACTGGAATGAATGCCAAAATAGGTAACTGGCCAGGTGTTACAATAGAGAAAAAATCTGGAACGATAAAAGGAACAAATCATGAATTAATAGACTTACCAGGAATATATTCAATAAGTCCATATAGTATGGAAGAAGAAGTATCTAGAAAATTTATATTTGAAGAAAAACCAGATGTTATAATAAATATAGTAGATGCTACTTCAATAGAAAGAAGCTTATATTTAACAACACAACTTATAGAATTAGACAGTAATGTAATAGTTGCTTTAAATATGGCTGATATTTTGGAGAAAAAGGGGCTAAAAATAGATGATAAGAAATTATCAAGTGAATTAGGAGTACCTGTTGTTAGAATATCAGCATTAAAAGAAACAGGAATAGATGAATTAATAAAAGAAATAGAAAAGAAAACACCAAAACAGAAAGTAAATGTTTTTGATGAAAATATAGAAAAAGCAGCAGATGAGATTTCTAAAATGCTAAAGCAAGATGTAATTGATAAAAGGTTTGTGGCAATTAATTTGCTAGAAGATGACAATAGATTTAATAAATATAAAACAGATTCAATGTCTAAAATCATAGAAGATTTAGAGAAAAATTATGATACAGATATGGAAGAAGAAATTGCAACACAAAGATATAAATTTATAGAAGAACTAAAGAAAGAATGTGTTGTAAAAAGAATTGTACCAATAGGAATTTCAGAAAAATTAGATAAGATATTTTTAAATAAATGGCTAGCATTTCCAATATTTGTTATAATTATGTTCTTAGTATACTATTTATCTGTTGGTGTAGTAGGAAGCTATACAGTAGATGCAGTAGGTGAGGCAGTTGGTTATATAGGAGAAGTAACAGGAAATGCATTAGAGAGTATTGGAACTTCAGAGCCACTAGTAAGTTTAGTAGTAGATGGAATTATAGCAGGTGTTGGAGCTGTACTTGGATTTGTACCACAATTAATTATTCTATTCTTATGTATAGCATTACTTGAGACTACAGGATATATGTCAAGGGTTGCTTTACTTTTAGATAGAATATTTAGAAAGATAGGATTAAGTGGAAAAAGTTTAATTCCATTTATAGTAGGTTCAGGATGTTCAGTACCAGGAATTATGAGTACAAGAATCATCGAAAATGAAGATGAAAGAACAATGACAACAATATTAACACCATTTATACCATGTAGTGCTAAACTTCCAATAATGGCGTTATTCACAGGATATTTCTTCCCAGATAATGCAGGAGTAGCATCAGCATCATTCTATTTCTTAGCAATAGCAATAATTATAGTATGTGCACTTGTTATGAAAAAATTTATATTCAAACATACATCAAGTACATTCATATCAGAATTACCTGATTATAAATTACCATCACCAAAGTATATTGCTAAAGAAGTTTGGGAAAAAGTAATAGCATTTATAAAAAGAGCAGGAACAATTATTCTTCTATGTTCTATAGTTATATGGTTCTTATTATCATTCTCATTCAATATGGGATATGGAGTAGATATAGAAGACAGTATGTTAGCACAAATAGGTGATAAGATATCATGGGTATTTGAACCAGTACTTGGAACAAGAAGTTGGGGAGCAACAGTGTCAGCTATTCAAGGTTTAGTTGCTAAAGAGCAGGTTGTATCTTCAATGGCAGTAATAAATGGATTAGCAGATGATGTTGAAGATGGCTCAGAGATATTCTCTGCAGGCGGAAACTTTGCATTCTTTACAGCAGCATCAGCATATGCATTTATGGTATTTAACTTATTCTCAGCACCATGCTTCGGAGCAATAGGAGCAATGAGAAGAGAATTAGGAAGTAAGAGAAAATTACTTGCAGCTGTAGTATTCCAAACAGTTCTTGCATGGATTTTAGCAACAATTGTATATCAAGTTGGAAGTAGAATAGAAAGTGGAGTTCTAAATATTGCCAATATTGCTGTTATAGTTGTTGTTATAGCAATAATAGCTTTTGTTGTTCATCAATTAAGAAGAAAAGAAGGAGAATGCACGAGTTGCCCATATTGTGATTCTTGCAAAAAAGTAGAAAAGAAAAAATAAGAGTTTTTATTATAAAATATACGTAAAAATAAAGAGTTCAAAATGATGAAGTGAACTCTTTATTTTTTTAAAATTAATAAATTATTTCTTTAATAAATTAACTATTGTATCTAATACTAAATTAATCATAATATCATAATTTAATTCATTATGTTTATGATAAACAATTTCATGACATAAATCATCAATTAAATTAATAGAAATATGAACTCTTTCATCAAGATTAGTTTTATCAAAACCATTTTTTATTAAAATATTAGAAATTGTTTTAGTTGTATACATCTCACGTTCTCTATAAAAGTCAGCAATTTCTTTATCAGAATGAGTCATACTCATTATTTCTTCATGAGCTACTTGAGAAAGTTTGTGATTTTCAATAAATTTGTTTATTACTTCTTTTAATACTGTTTTTAAATTATCAGGCGAAACATCTGTTGGAAAGTTATTTGCAACAGGATACATTATATCACCTGCATAAAGTTTAATTCCCTCTAATAAAATATCATGTTTGTCATTAAAATATTGATATACAATACCAGTAGAAACACCAGCTGCTTTTGCTATTTCAGCAGTATTAGTATTGTAATAACCTTTTTGACAAATAAGGTCAAATCCAGACTTTATTATTTTTTGCTTTTTTTCGATAGAACGTTTTTGAATAGGTTCTCTTATATTATTTGTGCTCATAATTATCACCTCAAAAACAACTTAATTATGAAGTTATTATAATCTTGAAATAAAAAAAAGTCAAGAAGAAAAGTGAACATAATATTCGAACAATCAAACAATAAAATAAATAAAAGAAAATTGAATAAAAAATCAAATAAAATTGTCATTTTAATATTATTATAGTATAATTTGAAATAAAGGCAACTGCAATCCCATTGTTTTATACAATGGGTAGTTCACAGAAGGAGGAGTTATGAATTATATAAATGAAGAAAAGATAAATAAGATTAAATTAAATAATGATAATTTTTATGTAGTAATTGATTTTGATAAAACAATAACATCATATGAAAGTGAAGACTCATGGGATGTAACAGGAAGAGCGACAAATAATATTAATTGTGATAAAGAAATAGAAAGCTTATATAAAAAATATAGACCAATAGAACTTGACTATACAATTACAAAAGAAGAAAAAAATGCCCAAATGGAAAAATGGTATAATGAATGTATGGGTGTTTATCATAAATATAAATTAAATAAAGATTTACTAAAAACAGCATTGCTTGAAAGTAAGATAAAATTTAGGAAAGGAGCAAAAGAGTTTTTAGAATATTTAGAAAAAAATAATATTCCAACTATTATTTTATCAGCAGGGATTGGAAATGTAATAGAAGAATTTTTAAAATTTACTAATTGTAATTTTAAAAATATAACTATAATTAGTAATTTTATAGATTTTGACGCAGATAATATTATGAAAAAATTTAATAAAACAATGATACACACAATGAACAAAAGACTAGAGGGGAACTTACCAAGGAAAGTTAAAGAAAAAATAAAAGATTTGAAATATGGAATTTTATTTGGAGATTTAGTAGAAGATAGTAATATGATAGATAAAAATGAGACTGATAATGTAATTAGAATAGGATTTTTAAATGAAAGCCATAAGAATTTGGAAGTATATAAAAAAGTTTTTGATATTGTTTTAACAAATGAAGAAGCAAATTTTAATGTGGCAAGGAAATTTATTAAAATATAAGAAGAGATAAATTCATCTCTTCTTTTAAGGTTCTTCTATTAAATCTTTCCAATATTTTTTAGGCATATATTGCATTTGACATCTTGAATTTTTTCTTTCTCTAATAGAAATAGTTTTAAAAAATAACTTCCAAAGTTCTTGATATGCTTTCTCTTCACTCGTAACAGAAGGAATTTTAATATCTTTACTTCTTATTATTCTATATTCTTTACAATTATAAACAAAGCAAAGTTCTCTACTTTTATCATGTATTATAAAGTTCATAGTAGGAAGTCTCCTTATAAAGTGCTGACCGAAGTGGCTCTATTATATTATTATCTGGGTGTATAGAAGCATAACACAAATTTTCTCCTATTTCTTGAAATCTCAGCAATCCTTTTAGTTTATGACATTCAGACATTGCTCTTTTTCTTAAACTAATTACTTTGAATACATATGAAATTGTAATTTTATTATTTATTTCAGGACCTGTATCAAAACCATTGCATAGATATTTTAATATATTTATTTCTTTATCTTTATCATCTGATAAAAATGCATAATAGCTATTACGCAAAGCTTCTGAGCAAATAACTTTAGGTATAGCATCAAAAATTCTTGTTGATTTATCATAATCAGTTTTAATATAATCAGTTTTATCTAAAAAGTTTTCTATATATTTATCTTGTGAAATTATCTTTTGTGGTAATGTTTTTTCTACATAACTATTAAAAACAATTGTTAAAAGCCCTTCAAAAGTTCCATCATAAATATATGTTTTATTTATAAGCTTCCAGTTAGGCATTTTATTTTATCCTCCTTTGTAGGTTGTAATTTATCAAAAAGTGATAATTGTTCAAAATCAGATTTATTTAAAGTGTTTCTTTCTTGGTATACAAGGTTTGTTTCAATAAAGCTTTCATTAAACTTGTAAACTTTATCATAATATTTTCCTTTACATGTAATAAAATATTTTGCTCTTTTTAAAACAATACCTAATTTTTTTAAAGAATCAAAATTAAGGTCAAAATTTCTTCTTGCCTTTATTATTTTTTTAGCAGAAACAACTCCAATTCCAGGAACCCTAATTAATGTAAAATAATTAGCTTTATTTATTTCTATAGGGAATTTATCTAAATTCCTTAAAGCCCATTCACATTTAGGGTCTAACACATTATTAAAATTAGGATGAGTTTCGCTTAAAAGTTCATCAGCTTTAAAACCATAAAACCTAAGTAGCCAATCTGCCTGATATAGTCTATTTTCACGAAGTAGGGGAGGTGATTCTAAAGTAGGTAGGTTTTTATCATTGTTTACACTTATATATGCTGAATAATAAACTCTTTTTAAACTTAATTTTTTATATAAGCTTTCTGACAGTTTTAATATTTTTAAATCAGATTCAGGTGTTGCGCCTATTATTAATTGAGTTGTTTGACCTGCAGGAATAAAGTTTTCTTTTCTTTTTTCTAATTTATTCAATTTCATTTTGTTTGATACATAACTCATAGGTGTTAAGATTCCTGTTTTTTCTTTTTGAGGCGCTAGTAATTTTAAACTATTATTAGATGGAAGCTCTATATTAATACTCATTCTATCTACCATAGAGCCTAGTTTATCAATTAATTCTTTGCTACAACCAGGTATTGTTTTACAATGGATATATCCATTAAAATTATATTCATTCCTAAGTATACTTATGGTATTTATTAAAAGTTCCATCGTATAATCTGGAGATTTTATAACAGCTGAACTTAAAAACAAACCTTCTATATAATTTCTTCTATAAAAATTAATTGTTAAATCAGCAACTTCACGTGGAGTAAATGTTGCTCTTTTAACATTATTACTACATCTATTTATACAATATTTACAGTCATAAATGCAAGCATTTGTAAACAAAATTTTTAATAATGAAATACATCTTCCATCAGCTCCCCAGCTATGGCATATTCCAGATATGTTACCATTGCCAATACCAGAAGAAGAGTTTCTTCTATTACTTCCACTTGAACTACAAGATGCATCATATTTTGCAGAGTCTGAAAGTATCTTTAGTTTCTCAAATATATCCAAAAAAATCATCTCCAAATAAACGTTTGCAGTTATTATATCATAAGAAAATAAAATGTCAAACATTTATTTGTATTTTTGTAAAAATTTTAAATATTAAATTTGGCTATAGTAAAGAAAAATAAAACAGAAAGTTTTTAAGCTTCCTATTTTATTTTTCTTTATTTCTAGGTTTAATCTTTTTATAACAATACCAACATTTTTTCTTGATGAAATTGGAAAAACTTGTAGAATTACCATTTATGAAGTTATCCTTATTAAGTAAAAATGCATGAGTTCTATCAATATAAAGATAAAAGAAAGTATCTGTTTCATAAATTTTGTATAACTTATAATATTTAATAGTATCTACTTGTAATTCATCTTGAACTTTAAAATATTTATCATAAAATTTGAAAGTAAATTCTTTTTCATTTTGTATTTTATCACTTTCAATTTCTTTTTTTACAACAGAGATAGGATGGAAAAATCTCCATAAAGCAAAAATTGTTAAAGCAATGCAAAAAAGAATCGCAATATTGTAGTAATTATATTGTATTTGTAGAACAATGCAAAATAAAATAAGAAAAACTATACATATATTAAATAATAAATAAGAAAGATGATATTTATTATTATGAAATTTTAGAAATTCTTTATATGTTTGTTTAGTATATTTAGTTTTATTTTTAAATAATAGTTTCATTTTTTTCACCAAAATAAGTATACCAATAAAATAGTAAAAAGAAAAGATTTTATTAAAAAAAGTAACTATATACAAGCAATGATAATATAATTAATTTAGGAAGTGGTAAGTTATGGCGTATTCTGACAGAGAATTGATTGCAAGAATTGTACAATGTGAAGCTGGTCGGAGAAGGGGATAATGGAATGAAAGCGGTAGCAAGTGTAATAATGAATAGAGTAAATGTTTCAGATGGGGAATATGCAAGAATATCTCAAGGTGGAAATATTAGAAATATAATTTTCCAAGAAAGACAATTTGATTGCGCTACAGAAACACTTTTAGGAAGTTATAATCCTCAAAATATTTATAATATGAATCCAGAAGAAATTCATTATTATATAGCGGACTGGGCTTTATCAGGAAATAGACTAAATGAAATCGGAGACTGCTTGTGGTATTTAAATCCATTTAGACCAAGTTGTGCAAATACTTTTCCAAGTAATGGCTCAGGAACATTTCACACAAGACTTGGAGAGCATTGCTTTTATAGACCAACTAGAATGTATAGAGAAACATAAAAAATAAAGAAAGGAGATTTTTATGTTAGAGGATAAGAGAGATGAAAGTAAGAAAGATGAAAACAAAAGAGAAACAAGGCAAAATATAATAGACCAAAATTCACCAGAGATACTTACAAATGCTATTTATACACCGGCTTTTTTAAGAACTCAAATAGGAAAATTAATGAGAGTAGAGTTTTTAATAGGGACTAATAATTTGACAGATAGAATAGGAATTTTGCAAGATGTAGGTGCTAGTTACATATTACTTCGTTCTGTGGAAAGTGATAATATAACATATTGTGACATTTATTCAATCAAGTTTATTACAATATCACAATCAGCAGGTATGTATGGAGCAATGAATAATAGATATCATTATTATTAAATAGGCAAAAGCCTATTTTTTTCTTCTAATGTAGGAGAATTTTATAAGAAGAAAGCGTAAAACCCACTACCTTTTAGGTGGTTGGTAGTTCACTCTAAAATAAAGTATATTAAAAAAACATAATAGACAAATGCTTTTCTATATGATAATATAGGTTTATCTAAAATTATAGAAAAAAACTAAGATAAGTGATAAAAATATCTATAAAGAGGTATCTATGAAATATATTAAGTATGTTGATTTCAAATTAGGAAAAATAGGAATAGTTGAAGAAAATGGTAAAATAGTTAAAATTGTAATTATAAATAAAAATGATGAAAATAATAAAAATGCTGATGATTTTGTAGAAAAAGATACTAAACTATTAGTAAAAGCTAAAAATGAATTAGAAGAATATTTTGATGGGAAAAGGAAAGAATTTGATTTACCATTGAAGCAAGAAGGAACAGAGTTTCAAAAGAAAGTATGGAATGCCTTAAGTAAAATACCATATGGAGAAACAAGAACATATAAAGAAATAGCGAAAATGATAGGCAACGAAAAAGCATCAAGAGCGGTTGGCATGGCAAATAACAAAAATAATATACCAATTATTATTCCTTGTCATAGAGTTATTGGGAGTAATGGAAAACTAGTAGGATATGCTTTAGGGTTAGATATGAAACAGTATCTTTTAGATTTAGAAATTAAAAATAAATAAGTATTTAAAGAGTGTATTCTAAAAAAGAAACAAAGAAAGGAAGTTTTATATGGAATATGATGTAATTATAATAGGTGCAGGGCCTTCTGGTATTTCTGCAAGTTTATATACTGTAAGGGCAAATAAGAAAACTTTAGTATTATATGAAGATAAAGCTGGATTAGAAAAAGCAAATAAAATAGAAAATTATTATGGTTTTGAAAATGGAATAAACGGAGAAGAGTTATATAATATAGGAATTAAACAGGCTAAGAATTTAGGTGTTGATGTCAAAAAAGAAGAAGTTATTAAGATAGAAATAAATAATGACATGTATAGTAATAATAATGTAAATGAGAATAAAGATAGTACAAGTAAGTATAGATTCTTAATTACTACTTCAAATGGTTTATATAAGGCAAAAGTAGTTATTCTTGCTACTGGTAACAAGAAAAATAAACCTAAGATTAAAGGTATAGAAAAGTTTGATGGTAAGGGTGTTAGCTATTGTGCTATTTGTGATGGGTTCTTTTATAAAAACAAAGATGTTGCTGTTATTGGAAGCGGAGATTATGCTATTTCTGAAACTAATGATTTAATCAATGTTGTAAAAGATGTTACGATTCTTACTAATGGAGAGAAGGCCCCTGATTTTAGAGCTGATAATGTTAAAATTGAAACTAGAGGTATCAAGGAGATAAAAGGGGATACTAAGGTAGATGAGGTTGTGCTAGATGATGGTACTAATTTAAAAATAGATGGTGTTTTTGTTGCTCAAGGTGTTGCTGGTAGTTCTGATTTTGCTAAGAAACTTGGTGCTCTAACTAATAAGGATAATATTGTTGTAAATGAGAATATGGAAACTAATGTGGATGGCTTATTTGCTTGTGGGGATTGTACAGGTGGCTTATTGCAGGTTGCAAAGGCTGTGCATGAAGGTGCTGTTGCTGGACTAGCGGCAATTAAAAAGTGTTAATGTTTTTATGTATTTACAGGGATTTGGAGTAAGTTTTTAGATTTTAAGCTTTCGCTTAATCAGCTTTTTTACTACCCTTAAATTCCCTACGTAAAAAAGCTTAATCTAAAAACTTACTTGATTATTTTCCTTTTTATAAACAAAAATTATACATGCATTTCATTTTTATATGCATGTATTTATGTCTTGTGGAAGTTTTGCAATTAGTTCTATTTCTTTTTTTGTTATTGGGTGTATGAATTTTATTTTATAGCTATGTAATGCTTGTCTAGATATTAAGGAAGAGCTTGTGCCATATAATGTGTCTCCAAGTAATGGATGCCCAATTGATGCCATGTGTAGTCTTATTTGGTGCGTCCTTCCTGTTTCTAATCTGCACTCTACTAAGCTGTAATTTTTAAATTCTTTTATTACCTTATAATGTGTAATTGCTTGTTTCCCTTTTTCATCTATACATCTTTCCATAATACTTCCTTCTTTTCTTGCTATTGGAAGGTTTATTGTTCCAGATTTTGGGTTAATTGTACCTGATACTAAGCATAAGTATTCTTTTTTTAATATTCCTTCTTGCATTTGTAAACTTAAACATTCTTGTATGTATTCACATTTTGCAAAAATGACTAATCCAGATGTGTCTTTATCTAATCTATTTACTGGTCTTATTTTTTTCTTTAATCCTATTTTATCAAAATAAAAGCGTATTCCATTTGATAAAGAGTTATTAAAATGAAGTATTGATGGGTGTATTGCAATTCCTGAAGGTTTATTTACAATTAAAAGCCAATCATCTTCATAGATTATGTCTAAATCCATTCCATTTGGCACTATATTTGAGTTATCTTCTTCATAATTAAAATCTATTATTAATTTATCTCCAACTTTTACAGGAGCCCTTGTATCACAAGTAGTGTTGTTTAAGAATAACATATTCTTTTTTATTAGTTTATTTTTTAGTCTTGTTGATATTTTAAATTCTAATGATAGTATTTCATTTATGTTTTTATATTTATTGTTTTCTACTAAATATTTTAATTTCATATTTTCCTCTTTTTATTTTGTTTTTAATTATTATACTATAAAATCAAGAAAGTAAAAAGGAAAAAATATGTAAAAAAACAATTAAATTTTTAAATTACAAAACTTATACAAAAATATTAATAGATAGATAAGCAAATGCCAAAATGTAAATGCAGAAGAAATACTTTTACAAAAATTATTGATTACGAATAAAATAAAAAAACATACTACGAATCCAATTATAAGAGAGATTAAAGCAGTACCCAAGTACTTTCGCTGCAAGTATTGCAACTTCCATTTTTCGCTCACCTCCTTATGTTACAACTTAAAGTCACATATAATAACAACAAGATATTAATAATTAATAGCTTGTTCTATTTCATACAACTAAGCTGTCACAACTAAATAATAAATATTTATATAAAAATTTAATAATAAGTCAACAAAAATAATAAAACTTAACTTGAAATAAATGTATTAATTTGTTAAAATACAAAAAGATGTGTCCTTAATTGGACAAAATGTCCCAAAAGAAACGTCCCCAATAGGACATGGAGGTTGTTATGAGAATTCGTTATAAGAAATGGGCAAGACCTGAATTAGAGGCAAGTAAGTTTTACGAAGATGAACCTGAAAAATGGAAAGGTAAATGGAAAGAACATTTTGAAAATAGTGATTTACCATTTATGTTAGAACTGGGTTGTGGAAAAGGAACTTTTATATCAAAACTTGCAGCTCAGAATTTAGATACAAACTATTTAGCAATAGATTTAATAGATGCAATGTTAGGGCTTGCTAAAAGAAATATAGAAACAAGTTATAAAGAAGCAAATTTAGAACCTAAAAATGTTTTGATTACTAGATTTGATATAGAAAGAATTAATTTAATATTAGACAAAGAAGACAAAGTACAAAGAATATATATAAATTTTTGTAATCCTTGGCCAAGAGGAAAGCACAGAAAGAAAAGGTTAACACATACAAGGCAATTAGAAAAATATAAAGAATTTCTAGTAGAAGGTGGAGAAATTTATTTTAAAACAGATGATGATGAATTATTTGAAAGTAGTTTACATTATTTTAATGAAACAGGTTTTGAAATAGTTTCTAAAACTTATGATTTACATAGTGAGCCTATTTTTGAAAAAAATATTGAAACAGAACATGAAAAGATGTTTTCAGAGCAAGGAATAAAAATAAAAGCTTTAATTGCAAAGTTAAGATAATAAAATGAATATATAAAAATAAAAAGATATGTTATATATTTATTTTATTATTCTAATATTATTAATTTGTATTTTGGGAGGCATGTTATGACAGAGGAAGAAGTAAAAGAACATAGTAATGATAGAGAGTTTATATTAAAAGCAGTAGCAGAAAATGGAAAATTTTTAGATTTAGCATCTCCGGAATTACAAAATGATAAAGAAGTAGTAATGGCAGCTTTAGACCAAGACCCAGAGAGTTTGGAATTTGCAAGTAGTATGTTAAAAAATGATAAGGAAGTAATACAAAAGGGAGTAAGGGGAGCGCCATGGACTATTTGCTATGCATCTGATAGACTAAGAGCAGATAGAGAGGTTATTTTAGAAAGCTGTAAAACATATGGTCAGGCTTTGTATTTCGCAAGTGAAGAACTTCGAGATGATAGAGAAGTTGTAAAGGCAGCTGTAGAAAATAAAGGAATAATAATAAAATATGCATCTGATAGGCTAAGAAATGATAAAGAATTAGCATTAATTGCGGTTAAACAAAATAAACAAAGTTATCATTTTATATCAGAAGAACTAAAACAAGATGAAGAAATAAAAGGTTTATTAGAATAATTATTAATATGTCCAATTGGGGACGTTTCTTAAATGGACAAAATGTTCAAAAGGAAACGTCCCTAATTTAACAAAATTGTTTTAACTTTTTTAAAAAGTACTTGTGCTTTTAAGTTTTTATTTATATAATGTCAATGAATTTTAAACAATTATTTTGTTTAAGTAAAATAAAAAATATAGGAGGTTAGCAAATGTCATTTATAGAAGAAATGAAAAAAAGAGCTAAGACTCAAATAAGAACAATAGTACTTCCAGAAGCAGAGGATGTACGTGTATTAAAAGCTACAGAAAATGTATTAAAAGAAGGTTATGCAAAAATTATTTTAGTAGGAAATAAGGATAAAGTAGAAGAAGTAGCAAGAAAAAATAATATTAATATAAAAGGAGCAAAAATAGTAGACCCATTAACGTCAGAAAAGTATGATGAATATGTAAATTTATTATATGATTTAAGAAAAATAAAGGGTATGACAATAGAACAAGCAAAAGAATTAGTAAAAGACCCTGTATATTTTGGAGTTTTAATGGTAAAAGATAAAAATAGTGAAGCAGATGGTTTGGTATCTGGAGCTGTTCATTCAACATCAGATACAATAAGACCAGCACTTCAAATATTAAAAACAAGAGAAGGAATAAAATTGGTATCAGCATTTTTTGTTATGGTAGTTCCTAATTGTGAATATGGAGAAAATGGTATTTTTATATTTGCTGATAGTGGTTTAAATGAAAATCCAACTGATGAAGACTTATCAGAAATAGCAATTGAATCTGGAGAAAGCTTTAAACAATTAATAGGAAAGGAACCCCAAATTGCTATGCTTTCATATTCAACACATGGAAGTGCAAAATCATGTTTAACTGAAAAAATAATAAGTGCAACAGATAAAGTGAGAAAGAAAGTACCTGATTTAATTGTTGATGGAGAGTTACAATTAGATGCAGCAATTATGCCAGAGGTTGCTAAAATGAAAGCCCCTGATAGTCCTGTAAAAGGAGAGGCTAATGTGTTAATATTTCCAAACTTAGATGCTGGAAATATAGGATATAAATTAGTACAAAGATTAGCAAAGGCAGAGGCATATGGACCATTATGCCAAGGACTAGCAAAACCAGTAAATGATTTATCAAGAGGATGTAGTAGTAAAGATATAGAAGGTGTAATTGCAATAACAGCTGTACAAGCAAATGATGAATAAAAGGTTTCTTTTTTAAGAAATATATAAAAAATGAAAATAAATATAGAAAATAGTAAAAAAATGGTGTATAATGGTTAAGGAAAATTTATTATATAGGAGGAAGAAAATGAAAATTTTAGTATTAAACTGTGGTAGTTCATCACTAAAATACCAATTAATTAACATGGAAACAAAAGAAGTTTTAGCTTCAGGAAAATATGAAAGAATAGGAGAAGAAGCATCATTTATAACACATAAAGTAAATGGTAAAAAATATAAAATTGACAAAACAGCTCATGACCATAAAGAAGCAATTGAATTTACTTTAGCACAACTTACAAATCCAGAATACAAAGTAATAGATAGCTTAGATGAAATAGAAGCTATAGGACATAGAGTTGTTCATGGAGGAGAAATCTTTAAAGATTCAGCTATAATTGATGATAAAGTAATAGAAGAAATTAAAGAATGTGGAGAATTTGCTCCATTACATAACCCAGCTGCAGCATTAGGAATGGAAGCTTGTAAAAATGTAATGCCTGGAAAACCAATGGTAGCTGTATTTGATACAACATTCCATCAAACAATGCCAAAAGAAAGCTATATTTATCCAATTCCATATAAATATTATGAAAAATATGGTGTAAGAAAATATGGTGCACATGGTACATCTCATATGTATGTTTCTCAAAGATTAGCAGAGATTGTAAATAAAGATATTAAAGATTTAAAAATAGTTTCTTGCCATTTAGGACAAGGTTCAAGTGTATGTGCTATTAAAGGTGGAAAATCAATTGATACTAGTATGGGATTAACACCATTAGGTGGTGTTCCAATGGTTACAAGAAGTGGTGATTTAGACCCATCTGTAGTAACATATATTATGAAAAAAGAAAATCTTTCAGCTCAAGAAATGCAAGATATATTAAATGAACAATCAGGAGCTGCTGGAATATCTGGAGAAGCTCCAGACTTTAGAGAAATTGAAAATGCTGCTGAAGCTGGAAGCGAAAGAGCAGAAATTGCAATGGAAAACTTTGAATATGGAGTTGCAAGTTTTATTGCAAAATATGCTGTTTTAATGAATGGTGTTGATTATATTATATTTACAGGTGGTATTGGAGAAAATACACCTAGAATAAGAAGAGAAATCTGCAATAAATTAGCATTCATGAGAGTAGACTTTAATGATGAAGCAAATAATGTAAGAGGAGAAGAAACAGAACTTTCTAAAGCTGATTCAAAAGTTAAAGTATATATAATTCCAACAAACGAAGAGTTAATGATTGCTAATGAAACAAAAAGATTAATAAGTAAATAATTATAAAGGGATAAAATTTTTATCCCTTTTTCTATTGACTTCTTACATAACTTATGATTAAATATTTATTATAGAATAGAGAAATAGGACAAAAAAGTTATGTAGGAGGTGAAGATATGGATATTGGAATGGAAATTTTAAATGAATTAAGAGTGTTTAGAAAAGAAAATACAGAAAAAATTACAAGTTTAGAAAAACAAATAGTTAAAAATACTAAAGCAACTAGTGATTTAGAAAGGGAAATTAATGACTTAAAAAAAGTAACAGAAGATAATACTTTAGAAATATTTAGATTAGGAACAAAAATAGAAAGTTTAGAAGAAAATATAAAAGAAAATACAAAAAGTATAGAAGATACTTTTACTAACATGGAAGAACATATAGATGAGAAAATTGAGAAATTTTATGCTGTTAAAACTTATAATGATATAGAACATACAGAGATTAAACAAATATTAAAGGTTCTTTCAATTAAACAACCGATTCTAGCTAAGAAAATACAAAATTTAGAGAAATGGAAAAATGATTTAGAAAAAGGGTTAGTCGTAGTTTAGAATAAAAATTTAAAAAAGTGCTTGCAAAATGAAAAAAACGTGTTATAATAATTACAACATGTAAAAAACTGTAACAAGGACAAGACAAATAATATAATAACTTTAAGAGAGCCAATGTTAGGTGAGAGTTTGGTAAGTAAAAATTATTTGTTATCACCTTAGTTGTTGCTATACTGAAAAAAGTAAGTTTAGCCGTAAATCTGCGTTAAAGATAATTAAGAGAGTGGATTGTATTTTATATAAATTTACTAACTTAGGTGGTACCGCGGAAAGTAATCTTTTCGTCCTAAATGTTTAGGATGAAAAGATTTTTTTGTTTTGTCCATGTCGCATGAGAAACGTCCCCAAAGGGACAAAAGGAGGTAGTTATGTATAAGAAAGTAGAACTTAATGATGGTTTCGTTGGAATGGAAAGAAAAGTTGCCGAAATGTGGAAGCAAAAAGACATTGAAAAGAAAAACTTTGCAATGAATGAAGGTAAAAGATATTTTACATTTTATGATGGACCACCAACAGCAAATGGAAAACCACATGTTGGTCATATTGAAACAAGGGTAATGAAAGACATTATCCCAAGATACAAAGTAATGAAAGGTTACAAAGTAATTAGAAAAGCAGGTTGGGATACACATGGACTTCCTGTTGAACTTGAAATTGAAAAATCTTTAGGAATTTCAGGAAAACAACAAATAGAAGAATATGGTATAGAAAACTTTGTAAAGAAATGTAAAGAAAGTGTATTTACTTATGTTCATATGTGGGAAGAAATGACAAATAAAGTTGGTTTCTGGGTAGATATGGAACATCCATATGTAACATACCATAATGAATATATAGAATCAGTATGGTGGGCATTAAAACAAATGTGGGAAAAAGGACTTCTATATGAAGGACATAAAGTTATGCCATATTGCCCAAGATGTGGAACAGCACTTTCATCACATGAAGTAGCACAAGGATATAAAGATGTAAATGATTTAACATGTATTGCTAAATTTAAAGTATCTGATGGACAGGGATTTGATAAAAACACATATATATTAGCATGGACAACAACACCTTGGACATTACCATCAAACTTAGCACTTTGTGTAAATAAATCATATGAATATGCAGAAGTAAAAGCAAATGTGGGTTCAGATGATGAACCAAAATATGAAAACTATATTTTAGCAAAAGAATTATTAGACAGTGTTTTAAGAGAAACTCCATATGAAATAGTAAAAACATTTAAAGGAGAAGAATTATTAGGAACAAAATATGAAAGATTAATGCCATTTGGAAAAGTAGAAGGAAAAGCATTTGAAGTAATACATGGAGATTATGTAACATTAACAGATGGTACAGGAATAGTTCATATAGCTCCTGCATATGGTGAAGATGATAGCTTAGTTGCAAAACAAAATGGTATCACATTTATAAATTTAGTAGATAAAGAAGGAAAATTTGTTGATGATGTAGAGCCATGGAAAGGCAGATTTGTAAGAGACTGTAACGAAGATATTTGTAAATGGTTAAAACAGGAAAATAAATTATTTAGCAAAGAAAAACATGTTCACTCATATCCACATTGTTGGAGATGTGACACACCACTTCTATATTATCCAAAAGAAAGCTGGTTTGTTGCAATGAGTAAACTAAGAGATGAGCTAGTTGCAAATAACAGTAAAGTAAACTGGTATCCAGAAACAATAAAAACAGGTAGATTTGGTAAATTCTTAGAGAATGTAATAGATTGGGGAATCTCAAGAGATAGATATTGGGGAACACCACTTCCAATATGGACATGTGAAGATGAAAATTGTGGTCACCAAGAATGTATAGGTTCAATTGCTGAATTAAAAGAAAAAGCAATAAATTGTCCAGATGATATAGAACTTCATAAACCATATATTGATGATGTATATCTAAAATGTCCTAAATGTGGAAAGAAAATGAAAAGGGCAAAAGAAGTAATTGACTGTTGGTTTGATTCAGGTTCAATGCCTTTTGCACAATGGCATTATCCATTTGAAAATAAAGAAATGTTTGATAATAATTTTCCAGCACAATATATTTCAGAAGCAGTAGACCAAACAAGAGGATGGTTCTATACATTAATGGCAGTAGGTACATCTTTATTTGGAAAATCACCATTTGAAAATTGTATAGTATTAGGACATGTCTTAGATGAACATGGACTAAAAATGGCTAAATCAAAGAAAAATGGTGTAGACCCAATTGTGTTATTGGATACAGTAGGAGCAGATGCAACAAGATGGCATTTCTATACAAGTAGTGCTCCATGGCTACCAAAAAGATTAGGAATAAAAAATGTACAAGAGACACAAAGAAGATTTTTAAGTACATTATGGAATGTATATTCATTCTATGTATTATATGGAGAAATAGACCAGTTTAATCCATTAGAATATAAAGATTTTGAAAGTAAAAATGTAATGGATAGATGGATTATTTCAAAATTAAATACACTTGTTAAAGAAGTTGCTGAAAAACTAGATAAATATGATATAACATCTGCTGCTCTTCAAATAGAAAGCTTTACAGATGAATTATCAAACTGGTATGTACGTAGAAATAGAGAAAGATTCTGGGCAAAAGATTTAACAGATGAAAAAATAGGAGCATATTGTACATTATATAAAGTATTAACAACATTAATAAAAATTGCAGCACCATTTGTACCATTTATGACAGATGAAATCTATCAAAACCTAGTAGTAGGATTGGATAAAGATGCTCCAGAAAGTGTTCATTTATGCTTATGGCCAGAAGTAGAAGAAGATAAAATAGACCATAAATTAGAAAAAGAAATGGACTTAGCATACAAAATCGTTAAACTTGGTCGTAGTAGTAGAAACCAAGTAAATATCAAAAACAGACAACCACTATCAAAAATGCTAATTTCAATTGACACATTACCAAAATACTATGAAGATATAGTAAAAGATGAATTAAATGTCAAAGAAATAGAATTAGGTGCTGATATGAGTAAATATGTAGAATTTGAAATCAAACCTAATTTACCAGTACTAGGAAAACAATATGGAAAATTAATACCAAGAATAAGAGAAGAAATCTCTAAACTAAACCAAATGGATTTAGCAAATAAAGTAAAAAATGGAGAAACTGAATATATTGAAATAGATGATGAACAAATAGGATTAAATTCAGAAAACTTACTTGTAACAATGCAAGGAAAAGACACATTTAGTTTTAGTGGAGAAGGAGAAATAGGAGTAGTATTAGATACAAATATTACTGAAGAATTAAAAGAAGAAGGTTTTGTAAGAGAAATATTATCTAAAGTACAAAACATGAGAAAAGAAAGCGGTTTCGAAGTATTAGACCATATAAATCTATATGTAGCTGGAAATGAATTATTAGAAGATATAATTAAGAAAAATGAAGAATTAATAAAACATGATACATTAGCTTTAAAAGTAGTTTATCATGAAGATAGAGATAATTATACAGAAACTAATATAAATGGTGAAAAATTAGATATTGATGTAGAGGTTGTAAAATAAAAAATATAAAAAGGCAAGAAGTAAAATTCTTGTCTTTTTTGGTTTTATTTTAACTTGAAAAAAACTTTAAATTATGATAGAAGTAGAGTTGTATAAAGGTTAAAATAAATGTATAAAGGTATAAATGTAAAAAATACGAAGAAAGGAGGAATTTATTTGAATATATTTGAAAATTTAGGAGAAGCAATAAAAGAAACTATAGAAAACACAGTTGAAAAAGCAAGTGAAATTAATATAAGTAAAGGCTCTAATATAAAAAATGAAGAAATAGAACTTGCACAAAAACTAGATGCAGTTGAAGAATTTTCTGTAGATAGATTTGAAGGAGATATTGCAGTTTTAGAAAATAGAAAAACAGGAAAAATAGAAGAAATAGAAAAAAATAAATTACCTAATGGAATTAAAGAAGGCGATATTCTACAAAAAATAAATGGTAAATATAATATAGATAAAGTAAAAACACAAGAAGTAAAAAATAATATAAAAGATAAAATGAATAAAATTTGGGAATAAGGATAGGGATATTTATGAAAAAAAGCAAAAGAAAAACAAAAATAGTAGGAAGCTTAATTGCAGTAATTGTAGTACTAGCAGGTCTTTTAGGGATAAATAATGAAGAAATTAGTAAATTAGCAAATGAAATAGGATTAGGAAATTTAATAAATTCTGAAAGTACAGAAGTTGCAAATCAAAATAATATAACACCAGTAAATGGAGAATTACAAGTATATTATATAGATGTAGGTCAAGCAGATAGTATATTAATTATAAATAAAGAAGATGCTATGTTAATAGATGCAGGAAATAATGAAGATGGAGAAGATGTTGTAAACTTTATAAAAGATAAAGGAATAACAAAACTTGACTATGTTGTGGGAACCCACCCACATGAAGACCATATAGGTGGGTTAGATGATGTAATTAATAGTGATATAGAAATAGAAAATGTTTTAATGCCTAAAATAGAAACAACAACAAAAACATTTGGAGATGTAGTAGATGCAATCTCAAATAAAGGTTTAACTGTAAAAGCTCCAAGTAAAGGAGATACATTTACTTTAGGAGATAGCAATTTAGAAGTTATGACAGATAGCATTTTAGATGAAGATAATTTGAATTTATCTTCAATAACATTAAGATTACAATATGGAAATAATAGTTTCTTGTTTATGGGAGATAGTGAGGAGGAAAATGAAAAGACAATTACTTGGCCTAAGACTGATGTATTAAAAGTAGGACATCATGGTTCAAGTACTAGTAGTTCAGAAGAGTTTCTAAATGAAGTTAAGCCAAGCATAAGTATTATAATGGCAGGAAAAGGAAATAGCTATGGATTGCCTAAAGAGGAAATAGTAGAAAGGTTAGAAAATGTAGGAAGTAAAGTTTATAGAACAGATGAAAATGGAACAATAGAAGTTACATCAGATGGAAATAATATAAATGTAATAACTAAAAAATAAATGATAGCCTCTTTCTTAAATTTAACGAAAATTACTTGACAGTTTTTAAGAATAAAGTTAAAATATAATAGGTAGGAAAAAATATATTAATGAAATTGAAGATATATATTTTATTCGAACATTGAAAATTAAATAAGAAAGAGGTGTATGATTATGACTATTATAATCGTTATCGCCGCTGTCTTAATCTCACTTGCAATAGGTATACCAATAGGAATGGCATACAGAAAGAAAGTTGCAGAGTCTAAAATTCAAGGTGCAGAAAATGAAGCAAAAAGATTAGTTGATTTAGCTAAAATAGAAGCAGAAAATTTGAAAAAAGAAGAAATTTTTAAAGCAAAAGAAGAAATTATGGCTAGTCGTAAAGAATTAGATCAAGAGATTAAAGAAAGAAGAGGCGAAGTACAAAAACAAGAGGCTAGATTAATCCAAAAAGAGGAAAACCTAGAAAAACGTTCAGATAATTTTGAAAAGAAAGAAAGAGACTTAGAAATTCAAACTCAAGAATTAGAAAACAAAAAACAAGAAATTGAAGATTTACACAAAAAAGAAATGGAAGAACTTCAAAGAATTGCTTCTTTAACTAAAGAAGAAGCAAAACAAAGACTTTTATCTGAAATGGAAAAAGAATTGACAGCAGAAAAGGCAGCTCTAATTAGAGAACAAGAACAAAGAGCAAAGGAAACAGTAAATAGAGATGCAAAGGAAATGCTTACATATGCAATTCAAAAATGTGCTGCTGACCATTCTCAAGAAACTACAGTATCAATTGTAGCACTTCCTAATGATGAAATGAAAGGAAGAATAATAGGTAGAGAAGGAAGAAATATAAAAGCCTTAGAAACATTAACAGGAATAGACCTAATAATTGATGATACACCAGAAGCAGTAGTATTATCAGGATTTGATCCATTAAGAAGAGAAGTTGCCAAAATTGCTCTAGAAAAATTAATTGATGATGGAAGAATTCATCCAGCTAAGATTGAAGAAATGGTAGAAAAGGCTAAAGAAGAAGTAGAAAATACTATTAAGGAAGAAGGAGAAAGAGCAGTTTTAGAAACTGGTGTTATAGGACTTCATCCAGATATAGTAAAATTAATTGGAAAATTAAAATACAGAACAAGTTATGGTCAAAATGTATTAAATCATTCAATTGAAGTTTCAAATTTAGCTAGAATAATGGCTGATGAACTAGGATTAGATACAAAGCTTGCAAGAAGAGCAGGACTACTACATGATTTAGGAAAAGCGTTAGACCATGATATGGAAGGAACACATGTAGAGATAGGTGTTGAAATCCTTAAGAAATATAAAGAAAATCCATTAGTTATAAATGCTGTAGAAGCACATCATGGTGATGTTGAACCACAAACATTAGAAGCTGTTTTAGTACAAGCTGCAGATGCAATTTCAGCATCAAGACCAGGAGCAAGAAGAGAAACTCTAGAAGCATATATCAAGAGATTACAAAATCTTGAAGAAATTGCTGATTCATTTGATGGAGTTGAAAAATCTTTTGCTATACAAGCAGGTCGTGAGATTAGAATTGTTGTAAAACCAGATAAAATATCTGATGATCAGATGACAATTTTAGCAAGAGATGTAGCTAAGAAGGTTGAAAGCGAAATGGATTATCCAGGACAAATTAAAGTAAATGTTATAAGAGAAACAAGAGTAGTAGACTACGCAAAATAAAAAATAAGGAGGTATTAAAAAATATCTCCTTATTTTTTACTCATCAATATTTACTTTTGATAATTGAGCTGTCAGTTTTACATGCTTTTTCCCATTCTGTAAGACCTAAAAATTCACCATTAGGCTTTGGAATAGGAGTAAGAGTATCAATTTTTTGAATTTTGGAACGAAATCGCATATACATGACACCACCTAGAGTATCATAATAATAAATTACCATTCCGTCTTCAAGATTTTGATATCCCATCTTTTTTAGCATGATAAAATCCTTTCTAGTAATGTTAAAAATGAGTAAAAATTATAGAAACAACAATTGTCATTTCTAAGTTATGCTAAAATGAGCATGGTGTAATTATATCACTTGAAGAATATTATGTCAATTTGTTTAGAGATTTGAGATTTGATTATTTTTAATAAATATAGTATTATATATAAGTGAAAAATAAAATAGAAAGAAGGAATCAAATTGAAAATATTAGCAGTAGGAGATATAGTAGGTTTGTCAGGAGTAAAAAAGTTAAAATCAGTATTACCTACATTAAGAAAAGAAGAACAAATAGATTTTATAATAGTAAATGGTGAAAATTCAGCAGAAGGAATGGGAATAACAGAAAAGATTTTTAATGATATATTAGAAGAACATGTAGATGTAGTAACAATGGGAAACCATACATGGGGAAAAAAAGACATATTTAAATTTATAGACCATCCAAGATTAATTAGACCATTAAACTATCCAAAAGGAGTAGTTGGAAAAGGTTATAATATTTATAATTGTAAAGATAAGAAAATAGCAGTCATAAATTTAATAGGTAGAGTTGATGTAAATGTATTATCAGATAATCCATTTACTCAAGTAAAAGAATTAGTAGAAAAAATAAAAGATAAAACAGATATGATAATAGTAGATTTTCATGCAGAAGCGACAGCAGAAAAAATAGCAATGGGATATTTCCTAGATGGAAGTGTAACAGCAATATTCGGAACACATACTCATGTTCAAACAGCAGATGAAACTATATTAGAAAAAGGAACAGCTTATATAACAGATATAGGGATGACAGGACCAAAGCAATCAGTAATTGGAATGGATGCAAGTGCATCAATAAAAAGATTTGTAACAACACTTCCAGAAAGATATAAAATAGCATCTGGAGAATGTGTTTTAAATGGTGTTATATTTGATGTAGATGATAATACAAATAAAGTAAAATCTATAAAAAGAGTAAGAAAATAAAGTAAAAAGAGATTATAAAAGAATATATAAATATATTTGTCGAAAAATGTAATTTATTGCGATGAAATTTCCTAAAAATTTCCAAAAAAGACTTTACATTTATTTCCAAATATTGTAAAATACAAAATGTAAAAGTTGCAACAACAAAAATAAAATTATAGGAGGCAAAAGAAAATGGAAATTTTAAAAATTTCATCAAAATCAAATCCAAATTCAGTAGCAGGAGCAATAGCTGGATTGGTAAAAGAATCAAACAGAGCAGAAATGCAAGCAATTGGAGCAGGAGCATTAAATCAAGCAGTAAAAGCTGTAGCAATAGCAAGAGGTTTTGTAGCACCATCAGGAGTTGATTTAGTGTGCATACCAGCATTTGCTGAAGTAGAAGTAGAAGGTGAAGACAGAACGGGAATTAAATTAATTGTAGAGTCAAGAACTTAAAAATTATAAAATAACAGGCTGAAAAAATCAGTCTGTTTTGTTTTTTCTATAAATTTATAAATAAAATCTTGAATTTTTATTAAAATTAATGTATGATAGCAAGGTATAGAGGTGAAATATGAAATCAAATTGGATTAAATATGTTTTTGTAATATTTATTATAATTATTTTAGTTTTTGCTATATATATAATAAGAAGAGATGAAACTGAAAAACAGCAAGAAGAAGCATATACAGCAAGCAACCAAGATAGTAGAGTAAAAGAAATAAAACTAGGAATTGCAAACTTTGATACTATAAATCCTATTCTTAGCAATAACAAAAATGTTCAAAATATTACAAAATTAATTTATGAACCACTTGTAAATTTAACATCAGATTATAAAGCAGAACCTTGCTTAGCTACAGAATGGGCTAAAGAAAGCGATAATTCATATTTAATAAAATTAAGAGAAAATGTTAGGTGGTCTGATGGACAATCATTTACCGCTCAAGATGTAAAATTTACAATAGATAGACTAAAAGATACAAACACTATTTATTCTGCAAATGTTCAAGATGTAACGGGAATAGATATTGTTGATGATTATACAGTGAGAATAAATCTATCAAAAGAAGTTCCATTCTTTGAATATAATTTAACATTTCCAATACTTTCAAGTTCATATTATCAAGGAGAAGATTTTGCAACAACATCTAAAAATAGTTCGCCGGTAGGAACAGGCGAGTTCAAAATAACAGATGTACAAAGTTCATATATAACTTTATCAAAAAATACTAGCTGGTGGAATAAAGAGAAAGATTCAATATTAGAAACAATAACTGTAAATTTGTATTCGTCAGTAGGAGAATTATATAACAGTTTTAAAATAGGAAATTTGGACTTTATAGCAACTGATAATAATAATGTTCAAGATTATATAGGAACTATTGGTTATGGCTTAAAAGAAATGAAAGGAAGAGAACATACATTTTTAGCATTAAACACAAGTAACTATTTTTTAGGAAAACAAGAAGTAAGAAGAGCAATATCATATTGTATTGATAAAGAAAATATCACATCAAGCATATTTAATAGTAAATACTTTACAAGTAGTTTTTCATTAGATTATGGAAATTGGTTATATCAAGACCAAGATGCAAGTAGTGGTTACAATGTAGACCAAGCAAAACAAGTTTTATTAGATAATGGTTGGACTTATAGAAATAGTTATTGGCAAAAAACAGAGAATAGTAGAACACAAATAATATCATTAAATCTATTAGTAAGAGCAAGTGATTCATCTAAAGTAGCTGTTGCAGAAAATATAAAAGGACAATTAGAAAACCAAGGAATTAGAATAAATGTAGTAAAAGCAAGTGATGAACAATATAATAATGCAATCAATGAAAGAGATTATGATATTGCATTATGTAGTATGACATTATCACCAAGTCCAGATTTGGATATATTCTTTGGTACAAGTAATTTAGCAAATTATTCAAATGAAGAAGTAACAAATATAATGAATGAAGTAAAAAATACAACAGATGAAAATGCTTTAAAAGAAAGATATGCAAGATTGGCAGAAATATATAAGACAGATGTACCATACATTAGTTTATATAACAATAAATATATAGCAGCATATAGTTCAAGCTTAGTAGGAGACATTAATCCTAACTGGTTTAATTTATTTTATGGAATAGAAGGATGGTACAAATAAAAAATTTAATAAAAGTATTGACAAAACAAATTTTTGATATATAATAGTTTTATCAAACAAAAGTTCAATTATTTAAGGAGGAAATTTTATGGAAGAGAACGCAGAGAAAAAGAAAGCTTTAGAAGTTGCAATGAGTCAAATAGAAAAACAATTTGGAAAAGGTTCAGTAATGAAACTTGGAGAATTTAAAGCTATGGAAGTAGAAGCTATACCAACTGGAGCTTTAAGTCTAGATATTGCTTTAGGAATAGGAGGAGTTCCAAGAGGTAGAATTATAGAAATATTTGGTCCAGAATCTTCTGGAAAAACAACTTTAGCATTACATATAATTGCAGAAGCACAAAAAATGGGAGGAGAAGCAGCTTTTATAGATGCTGAACATGCTTTAGACCCAGTATATGCTAAAAAATTAGGTGTAGATATAGATGATTTAATTGTTTCACAACCAGATACAGGTGAACAAGCTTTAGAAATTACAGAAAGTTTAATAAGAAGTGGAGCTTTAGATGTAGTTGTAGTAGACTCTGTTGCTGCATTAGTTCCTAAAGCTGAAATTGATGGAGATATGGGAGATTCTCATATGGGACTTCAAGCAAGACTTATGTCACAAGCTTTAAGAAAATTAGCAGGAGCAATTAATAAATCAAAAACAGTTTTAATATTTATTAACCAATTAAGAGAAAAAATTGGAGTTATGTTTGGAAATCCGGAAACAACAACAGGAGGTAGAGCTTTAAAATTCTATGCCTCTGTTAGAATGGATATTAGAAGAATAGAAAATATTAAACAAGATGGTGAAATAAAAGGAAATAGAGTTCGCGTTAAAGTAGTTAAAAACAAAGTTGCTCCACCTTTTAGAGAGGCAGAATTTGATGTCATATATGGAGAAGGTATTTCAAAAGAAGGTAATATTTTAGATATGGCTGTAAATTTAGATATTGTAGATAAAGCAGGTTCTTGGTTCAGTTATAATGGCGAAAGAATTGGACAAGGTAGAGAAAATGTTAAGAAATATCTAAAAGAAAATCCTGATGTTTTAGATGAAATTGAAGGAAAAGTAAGAGAAAATTTTGCTAAGGCTTTTGAACAAAGTTTAGGAGAAGATTTACCTAGCAAAGAAGAAGACGATGAGTAAAACATAAATAAATTTTATAGGGGCTAAATAGATAATGACTCTATGTCAATAGTTGGGGTGGAAAACTTTAAAAGTTTTCTGCCTCAGTTTTTTTGTATAATTTAATGTTTTT
>CALXFJ010000016.1 GCA_944387565.1 uncultured Clostridia bacterium
ATTAAATTTTCTTTACAATCATTTATTTAATGTAATTTTAACTTTTAAAATTGATTGTAAATATATTATACGAGGAGATTTTAAATGAAGAAAAAGAATTATATAATAATTGGACTAGTTGTATTAGTAGTAATTTTGATTATTGTATTAATAGTATTTTTTAGTAGAAAAGGCAATGAAAATGTTAATAACACGGAAACTGAAAATGTAGTAAATGAGAATACAGAAAACAATACAAATATAGTAGACCAAAATATAGAGAAACAAAATCCAGAAGAAATAGAAAGTATAAAAAATGAAATAAATGCAACAGGAAATACAGATATTTATTATGTAGATGAAGAATATGATGGAAGAAAAATTTTACAAATAAAGCCTGATGTACAATTTGATGTAGATTTAGCGGGAATTATGAAAAATTCTAAACCAGAAGAAAATGAAATAAATGAATTAGTAGGAAAAGAACCAACAAATAATGGAGTTTGGATTTCAGAACAATCAAGAGAAATTTTTTCGAATTTATTAAAAAATAATAATATAATAGATTTTAATATATCTGATGAAGGATATTTACAAATAAATAATTCTGGGAATAACGATATGGCAAATAAGCTAGTAAATATGATAAATTCAGACAGATTATATATAATTAATATGACAGGAACAGCTTATGAAAGAGATTATATATCTGGTGAAATAACAGAATATCCATTTGAAGATATGGACCCAACTCAAGCAATAGAACCATATCAAAAAGACAATAAAATAATTTTAGAAATAACAACTAATAAAATGCAAAGATTAAGTGAAAGTGAAATTTTAGATGCAATAACTAGTTATTAGTATTTATAAAAATAGATAAAATAAGGGAAGGATTAGATATTATGGAAAATATAAAAATATTTGCTTGTAGTGAATGTGCAGAACCTTTTACAAAGGAAATATGTGATTACTTAAAACTACCTATAGGAAAAATTAATAGAATGAAATTTAAAAATGATAATAATTTTGTACAAATATTAGAAACAGTAAGAGAACAAGATGTTTATTTAGTACAAAGTAATGTGCCACCAGTAAATGAAAGAATTATGGAATTACTAATAACGATAGATGCAGTAAAAAGGGCATCAGCAGGAAAAATAAATGTGGTATTACCATATTTCACCTATTCAAGGTCTGATAAAAAAGACCAACCAAGAGTACCAATAACAGCAAAATTGATAGCACAATTATTAGAAACAGCAGGGGCAACAAGAGTAATTACTTGTGATTTACACAATCCAGCAATACAAGCATATTTTAATAACATAAATTGTGATAGACTTTCAGCAGAAAGATTATTAGAAAAATATTTTGAACAGAAAAAATTAAAAGACATGGTAATTGTAGCAACAGATGCAGGAAGTTCTAAAAAAGCATATAAATATTCAGAATTTTTTGGTTGTCCAATAGCTATGCTAGATAAAAGAAGAGATGGAAACAATGATAAAGCAATAGGAACAACTATTATTGGAGATGTAAAGGGAAAAAATGCAATTATATTTGATGATGAAATAGATACAGCAGGTTCTATGATGGAAACAGTAAGAGTCTTAAAAGAATTTGGAGCAGAAGCAATATATGCAGGATGCACACATGGAGTACTTTCAGGACCAGCAATAGAAAGAATACAGAACTCACCTCTAAAAGAATTAGTAATAACAAATACAATACCTTTAATAGAAGAAAAGAAAATAGATAAAATAAAAGTAGTATCAATAGCACCATTATTTGCAGAGACAATAAGAAGATTAAATGAAAAAAGACCATTAGGAGAATTATTAAGAAGATAAAAATTACTAAAAGGAATAAATAACTATGGGAAAAATAAAAGGAAAGATAAATACAGAAAATATCTTATGTGCTTTTATTATATTATGTCCAATACTAGATATAGCTAGCTTTTTATGGAGAAATTGTTTTAATACAAGCATTTCTCCATCAACAATAATAAGACCAATAATTCCTATATGTGTAGCAATATATTTATTTTTTAAAGAAGACAATAAATTTAAGAAATGGGTAATTATTGGAGGACTAATATATTTAATTTATGGAATTATACATCTAGTTATATTTCAGAATTTCCATACATTAAGTAGTTATAGTAATGTAATACATGAAGCACAATACATAGCAAATTATACATTTATGATATTAGCATTAGGAATATTTTTATATGTATTTAAAGATAAAGATGTAAAGAATTTAAATAAAAGTATAATAATATCAGCAGGAATTTATATTATTTCAATATTTATTGCAATATTAACAAAAACATCATCTAGTACATATATAGAAGGAATGGGATATAAAGGATGGTTTGAATCAGGAAATAGTATAAGTACAATACTTATATTATCAATGTTTATATGTTTAATAAATTTAAAAGATAAAAAGCTAAGAAAATTAATTATACCAATTATAATATTAGTAGGAATATATTTAACAACTTTGATTGGAACGAGAGTAGGACTATATGGATTTATATTAGTATTAGTAATTTATGCATTTGTAGAAATTCTTTACAATATATTACATAAACAAAAATTTAATAAAAGAGTAATTTTATTAGTAGTAGCAGGAATATGCGCAGTAATACTTGTAGTTATTGCAGTAGGTTCTAGTACAGTACAAAGAAGACAACATTTAAAAGATATACAAAAAGATATTGTAGATGAAAATACAAATATAGAATCACATATAACAGGAAGCTTGTTAGAAATAAAACAAGGAATTGAAAATAAAACATTAGAAGAAGGATATTTATCTGAAGCACAAGAAAAATCAATATTAGAATTATATGATATTGCAAATAAATTAAATATTAAAAATAATGACCAAAGAATGCAACAATTAATATATAATGTAGTGTTAGTAAAAAATCAACATAATATTTTATCAATATTATTTGGTAATGGATATATGAACAACTTTAGAGAATTAGTTTTAGAAATGGAAATACCAGCATTTTTACTAAACTTTGGAATATGTGGATTTATTTTATACTTTGTACCATTTTTATCAATATTTATATATTCAGCATATATAGGATTGAAAAATATAAAGAAAATAAATCAAGAATATATACTATTATTATTAGGAGCAGGATTTGCTTTAGCAATTTCATTTTTAGCAGGATATACATTTTTCAATATGTCAACGATGACCATTATTGTAGTAATAGATACACTATTAATGAAACAAACTATGAAAATAAAAGGATTAGCAAAAAAAGAAATTAAGCAGATTGATAGTAAAAAAGTTAAAAAATAGTAGAACTTTAGAAAGAAGGCAATAAAATGAAGAAAATAAGTATAATAATACCAGCATATAATGAGCAAGAATCTTTACCACTACTATATGATAGAATGGAAAAACTAATGAATGATATGCAAAATTATGAATTTGAAATTTTATTTGTAAATGATGGAAGTAAAGATAAAACTTTAGAAATAATAAAAGATATGAGACAAAAAGATAATAGAATTTGCTATGTAGATTTTTCAAGAAACTTTGGAAAAGAAATTGCTATGATAGCAGGCTTAGACTATGCAACAGGAGATTGTGTTGTATTTATGGATGCAGATTTACAAGACCCTCCAGAATTAATACCAGAACTTGTAAAGTATTGGGAAGAAGGTTATGATGATGTATATGCTAAAAGACGTTCGAGAAAAGGAGAAACTTGGCTAAAAAAATTCACATCAAAAGTATATTATAGAGTATTACAACATGTAACAAAAGTAGAAATACAAGAAGATACAGGAGATTTTAGACTACTTGATAGAAGATGTGTAAACGCACTAAAAAAACTTAGAGAATCACAAAGAAATACAAAATCTATGTTTAGTTGGATAGGATATAAGAAAAAAGAAGTATTATATGATAGAGACCCAAGAGTAGCAGGAAAGACAAAATGGAATTACATAAAATTAATAGATTTAGCAATAGACCGGAATAACATCATTTACAACATCACCATTAAGACTTGCTACATATATTTCAATACCAACATTTATTGTATTATTTGTATATTTTATATATGTAATTGCTAAATCTATAGTAATACAAGAAGCAATACAAGCATATCAAGCAATTATATTACTAATATTATTTTTCTCAGGAATACAAATATTGTTATTTGGAATAGTAGGAGAATATTTAGGAAGAATATTTAATGAGACTAAAAATAGACCATTGTATTTAGTAAATGAGTATAATGGAAAAAAAGAAATGAATGATTAAAAAGCTAGAAGGACGCCTTAAGTGGCGTTTTTCTAGTTTCTTCGTCTATTGACAAAAAACGACAAATGTAGTAAAGTTAAATTATAATACAAGTCTTAGGACAAACAAATAGTTATGTCCGTGTAGCATTAGGAGGAAAACAAAATGATGCAAAAAAAGACATGTACTATAAGAATGATTCCTGGAAACAAAGTAAAGGTCTGGGAAACATTCAAAGTAGAGGTCGAGCTAGCAAATTGGCTTGGTGAAATCACTGATTTCAAAGTACTGCTTAATCGGTACGGAGAAGCTCCATCTATTATAGAACTAATGAAGAAGGAAGAAAAAAATGAGGAATATCAAAAATATTCTGCAGAATTGCAGTTTGATAGTCCTGTGAAGTACTTCTTCTTTTTTAGTTTGAAGATAAATGGAGAAGATAAAGCTATCAAAATTAATCGTGGTAATGGCGAGCCTATTATCTTGAATCCTTGGGAAGAATCACCTTATTGGAGCGTTGTTGCTTACAATAATTTTTCTGTTCCAGATTGGGCAAAGGATAAAATCGCTTATCAGATTTTTGTTGATAGGTTTAAGCAAGGTGATGGAACAACTCTAAACCAAAGAGGTCGTAATTACCGCATTTGGGGAGAAATGCCTAATTGGGGTAAGAACGAAAAAGGCGAATATCATAACAATGATTTCTTTGGTGGGAATCTGAAAGGTATTGAAGAAAAGATGGACTACTTTAAAGAGTTGTCTGTTGGAATTTTATACCTTTCACCCATTAACGAAAGCTTGTACCGTTATGATAGGTATGCTGCAAGTAACCATATGTCAATTGACCCAGACGCTGGAGCATTTGAAGATTTGAAGTCACTACATGAGACTGCAAACCAGAATGGAATTCATCTTATTTTGGATGTTGCATTTAATCATTGTGGTTCAGACAATGAAATCTTCCAAGATGCTTTGCATAATGGGCAAAACTCTAGGTATAGGGATTGGTTCATTTGGGATGAATATGGCAACTATAGGTACTGGTATGGTATCTTTAGAGATATGCCAATTTTTAACCAGAATAATCCTGAATTCCAAGAGTATATCTATGGTGAACATGGAGTAGTTGCTACCCTTGGTCAGTATGTCGATGGATTTAGACTAGATGTAGCAGAAGAATTGCAACCATTCTTCTTGGAAGGCATTCGAAATCGTGCAAACCACGATAAGAAGAGTCTTATCATCGGAGAATGTTGGCAATATGTACCAATTAAAATTCTTGGAAAAGGACTAGATTGTCCAACAAACTATCCATTTACAGATGGAATTTTGAAGTTTGTTACCAAAGGAAATAGTGAAGCTCTTAAAGGAGAAATTTCATATATCCTTGACAACTATCCTCAAGAGACAATTGATACTATGTTCAATAGTCTAGATACTCACGATATACCAAGAGCCATCACAATGCTATCAAGTGCTATGCCATATGTCAGAGATGATTATAGGCATTGGGAAATTGATAGGGCACCAACCATTTGGCATGGTTATAACTATTTTGCAACAGATGAGTTTAGAAGGTTCGAGTTTGAACATGATAAACTTGAGCAAGATGATTATGACCTAGCTATAAAAAGGCTTAAGGTAGCTGTAATTTTACAGTATTTCTTGCCAGGAAATCCTTGTATTTTCTATGGTACAGAAGTAGGTTTACATGGATTTAAAGACCCATTTAACCGAAAGTGTTATCCATGGGGAGATGAGGATAAAAAACTTCTTAAATTCTACCAAGAAATTGGTAAATTTAGGAGTAACTATACTGGTAAGGAAAGTAGCTTTGAAATCTTTGAAGCAAATCAGAATGTTTTTTCCTTTGTAAGAAGGAACAAGACAAACTCTGTGTTTGTTATGGTAAATCGAGGTGAGAGCAATTATCACATTAATTTGCCAGAAGAGTTCAAGGAAGAAAAGACACACTTTAGCCTTAATGTCGACCATGACTATTTGTTGCCTTATGGAGGAATAATTATTCTTAAGTAAGGTAAACTTGGGAGAGGTATATTGCCTCTCCCTTTTATAGTTAATAGTGAAAAGCAAAAATAAATTACTGTACTTTTAGTAATGTATATGTTAAAATGAGGTTGGAAAGATTAAAGAATATAAGGAATTTATAATAATAATTCGTAAGGGGGATTTTGTTTGAAAAAAATTATTGTTTTTTTAGGTGTTATTTTTTTATTAACAATTATTATATTAAATATAATATATACATCTACACTTGACTTATCAGAACATATTACAATTAATAATAATAGCATTTTATATATTATTGGAATTATTATTACAGGATTACTAATTTATTTTATTTCAAGAACTATTAATAAATATATAAATAATCAAAAAGATTTAAAAGTAAAAATGAAAATTAGTAAGATTTTTCTTTTTATTTCATTATTTATATATATAACTTTTACTATAGTTTGGACAATATTAGTTAGACCTCCAATAGTTGGAGACCAAGTACATGTTGGTAACTTAGCTCAAACATTTTATAGCGGAAATTTAGAAGAATATTTACCAAGCATAACTTATGCAGGAATTCCTTTAAGTGAATATATGCAATTATATCACCAACAAATTCCCTTAGCATTTGTATACAGTTTGTTTTTTAAATTAATTCATTTCGATGGAATAGAAGTATTAAGAGTGTTGAATGTTATTTCTATATTTTTTATTGTTTTGGCATTATATAAAATAAACAAACAATTATCTAAAAAATATGAAACAAATAAAGTATTGTTATTTATATTAATATTAACATTTATATCATTACCAATGTTAGCAACATTTATATATGGTGATATACCAAGTTTAGCATTATGTTTGTTTTCAGTTTATTTTATGATGAGATATACTCAAAATAGAAAAATAAGATATCCTATTTGGTCATCAATTCTGATGATGATAGCATTTATGATGAGGACAAACAGTTTAATATTTATAATAGCAACTGTAATGTACTTAATATTTGATTTAAGTAATGAATTTACTAAGAAAACATGGAAAAGAAATTTGATTAGCACAATAATTATTATAGTTTATATAGTTATATCAATTTTACCATCATCACTAGTTAAAAACTATTGTTTAATAAGGTATAACATGGATAAAGATAAAGAATATCCTAATATAAGTTATTTCCTAATGGCAATGGAAGAAGGACCAAGAGCTAATGGGTGGTATAAAGAAAGTATAGGAGAAGCAGCATTAAAAGACCCTGAAAATATTGAAAAAGAATATCTAGAAAGAATAAAAGAAAGATTGGTTTACTTCTCACAAAATATAGGTTATACTTTTAATTTTTATATTATGAAAATTGCATCAATGTGGACAGAAAATACATATTCAGCAATAAGAAGTAATGTTACACAAGATAATGACTCCTTACAAAATATGACTAAACCATTAACTTTCTATCAAAAAGCTTTACTTATAATAACTTGTTTATGTTGTTTAATAATAATTATACAAAATAGAAAAAAAATTTCTCTTGATATAATATTTTTAATTACTATATTTGTAGGTGGTTTTACTTTTCATATTTTATGGGAAGCTAAATCAAGGTATATTTTACCATATATAGTTGTATTAATTCCAATTGCTTCTATTAGTATAAATGAACATAATCTAAAACAAAATTTTAATAAATTTATAATCAAGATAAAAAACTTTAAGCTCAAATTTAAAAAGAGCTCTTAAATATTAAGTAGTAGTTTGGGAATGAATCATGTTTGGTCAAGACTCATTCCTTTTTATTTTAATAATTTTTAATAAAGTATTTTAAAATTTAATAAATACTATTATAATGTTGATAATGATGATATAATATTGCAAAAAAGGAGAAGAAAAGTTATGAAGAAAATATCAGTTATAGTTCCAATGTATTATGAAGAAGAAGTTGCAAAAGAATGTTATTTACGATTAAGAAATGTATTAGAAAAAATAGAAAACTATGATTATGAGATTATATTTATAAATGATGGAAGTAAAGATAAAACATTAGAAATATTAAAAAATATAGCAGAAGAAAATAAAAATGTAAAAATAATATCATTTTCTAGAAACTTTGGACATCAATGTGCAGTAACAGCAGGGCTACGTTATGTAACAGGAGATGCAATAGTAATAATAGATGCAGACTTACAAGACCCACCAGAATTAATACCAGAAATGATAAAATTATGGGAAGAAGGAAATGAAGTAATATATGGAAAAAGAAAATCAAGAGAAGGGGAATCAAGATTTAAACTTTTAACTGCATCAATGTTTTATAAAACATTAAATGCATTATCAGATGTAGAAATACCCAAAGACACAGGAGATTTTAGATTAGTAGATAGAAAAGTAGTAGAAGTAATAAATTCATTACCAGAACATAATAAATTTTTAAGAGGATTATTTAGTTGGGTAGGATTTAAACAAAAAGCGTATGAATATGAAAGAAAAGAAAGATATGCAGGAAAAACAAAATATCCATTAAAGAAGATGTTAAAATTAGCACAAGATGGAATATTTAGCTTTTCAATAAAACCATTAAAAATAGTAGGTGCAATGGGAATATTATCAGTAATAATATCAATAATACTTTTTGTATATGCAGTTTTATCATATGCATTTGATTGGAACAATTTAGTTCCAGGCTGGACTTCATTAATGGTAACAATGACATTTATAGGAGGAATGATACTAATATCACTATGGATGATAGGAGAATATATAGGAAGAATATATGATGAAACAAAGAGAAGACCAGAATATATTATAGACGAAACAATTAATATAGAAGAAAAATAATACTAAAATCTGAAAATGTGATAAAATAGTGCAAAAGTATTTCTAAAAATGTGGCAAAACGGTGTTGAAAACTTTCTAAAAATGTGATAAAATATTATTAGGAGGTAAGAAATATGGAAAGATTAAGAAGAAAAATCGATGATTATCTTATTGAATGGAAGAAAAATGAAAATAGATTACCTTTAATAATAAAAGGGGCAAGACAAATAGGGAAAACAAATGCAATTAGAAATTTTGGGAAAAATAATTATAAAACATTTATAGAAATAAACTTTGCACTTCAGCCACAGTTTAAAACTATATTCGAAGAAGGCTTTGAGGTTGATAATATAATAAAAAACATAACATTAAAAATGCCAGAACTTGAATTAAATGAAAACGAAACATTAATATTTTTCGACGAGATGCAAGAATGTGTAAGTACAGCAACTTCTTTAAAATCATTTAAAGAAGATGGTAGGTATGATGTTATTTGTTCAGGTCCTTTAATGGGAATTAACTATAAAGAGATTGAGTCAAATAGTGTTGGAAATAAAGAAGATTATATAATGAGATCTTTAGATTTTGAAGAATTCTTATGGGCTAAAGGATATAAAAGTGAACAAATTGAAAATTTATATAATCATATGATTGAGCTAAAGCCATTAAGCAATATGATGTATGATGTTATGATGTCAAGTTTTAAAGAATATATGATAGTAGGAGGAATGCCCGCTATAGTAAGTAGGTTTATTCAAAATAAAAATTTTAGTGGAATTTTGAAAATGCAACAACAAATTTTGTTAGACTATGAAGAAGATATAACAAAATATGCAGGAGGATTAGATAAAACAAAAATACTTAATTGTTACAGAAAAATACCAGTATTTTTAGGAAATGAAAATAAAAAATTTCAAATATCAAAAATAGCAGATGGAGCAAGAAATAGAGAATATGTAGGTGTAATCGAATGGCTTGCAAATGCAGGAATTGTAAATGTTTCTTATGCAATGGAACAAGCATGTCTTCCACTAAAAGAAAACTATAATCCAGATAATTATAGATTATATTTTGCAGATACAGGGCTATTAATAGGTTCATTAGATGAAGAAGTGCAAGAAGATTTAAGAAATAATGAAAATATGAATACATATAAAGGGGCTTTATATGAAAATATTGTAAGTGATATGCTAGTAAAAGAAGGATATAATTTATATTTTTATAAAGACGATAGTAAAAAAATTGAGATGGATTTTATGGTAAGAGACAGGGGTTCACTAATTCCTATTGAGGTAAAAGCAAATAACAATGCAACTATTTCACTTAATAATTTGATAAATCATAAAGCATATACGGACATTAAATATGGAATAAAGTTATGTAATAAAAATATTGGATTTAATGGGAAATTTTACACATTTCCTTATTTCTTAACATTTTTATTAAAAAGATATTTAAAAGAAAGATAAAGGCTAGAAGAAAGCAAAATAAGTAAAAAACTGGAAAATAAAAGAAAAATATGGTATATTATATATATGTTTTTAGTAAGGAGAAGAAGGAAAATGAGTGAAAAAAATAAAAAAAGAATATTAACAGGAGATAGACCAACAGGAAGATTACATATAGGACATTACTTTGGTTCATTAAAAAAGAGAGTAGAAATGCAAGAAAGTGGAGAATATGACCCATATATATTAATAGCAGATGTTCAAGCATTAACAGACAATTTCAATAATCCAGATAAAGTAAGAAAAAATGTAAGAGAAGTAGCAATGGATTATTTATCAGTAGGAATAGACCCTAAAAAAACAACAATATACATACAATCAATGATACCAGAAGTTGCAGAACTTACAGTATTTTATTCAAACTTAGTAACAATAGCAAGGTTACAACGTAATCCAACAGTAAAAACAGAAATAGCACAAAAAAGAGACTTATTTGGAGAAAGTGTAACATATGGATTCTTAGGATACCCAGTAAGCCAGGCAGCAGACATAACAGCATTTGAAGGAGAACTAGTACCAGTAGGAGAAGACCAGTTACCATTAATAGAACAAGCAAGAGAAATAGTAAGAAAATTTAACAGTATATATGGAGAAGTCCTAGTAGAACCACAAGCAGTACTATCTAGTGCAAAAAGAATAAAGGGGCTAGACGGAAATGAAAAAATGGGAAAATCATTAGGAAATGCAATTTACTTATCAGATAGTGAAGAAGAAATAACAAAAAAAGTAATGAGTGCAGTAACAGACCCAAATAGAATAAAAAAGGATGACTTAGGAAACCCAGATGTATGTATGGTAGCATACTATCATAAATTATTTAGTACAAAAGAAGAGATAGATGAAGTATGTAAAGAATGTAGAGCAGGAAAACGTGGCTGTGTACAATGTAAAAAACAACTTGCAAAAAATATATCAGAAACATTAAAGCCAATAAGAGAAAAAAGAGCATATTACGAAGAACATCCAGAAGTAGTAGATAAAATATTAATGGAAGGAACAGCAAAAGCACAAAAAGTGGCAAAAGAAACAATGAAAAAAGTAAAAAAGGCAATGAAGCTAGACTACTTTGAGTAATGCCCAATTGTCCAATTGGGGACGTTTCTTTTTGGACAAAATGTCCAATCAGGGACACTTCTTCTATAAATATTAAAATATGGAGCAAAATATGATTTTGAAAAATAAATTAGGTATTGTAGATATTATAAATTTAGCACAAGAAGAGGAAAGAATAACTAAGAAAAAAGCACTAGAACTATTTGATAATGGAATATTAGAAAAATTGGGTTTAGGAAAATTTTTAGAGCTTGAAAAAATACATAAATATTTATTTGAAGATGTTTATTATTTTGCGGGGAAAATTAGAGATGAAAATATTTCAAAAGGAAACTTTAGATTTGCTCCTGTAATGTATTTAAAAGAAGCTCTTAAAAATATAGATAAAATGCCACAAAAAACTTATGATGAAATAATAGAAAAATATGTAGAAATGAATATAGCTCATCCTTTTAGAGAAGGTAATGGAAGAAGCACAAGAATATGGCTTGATAGGATATTAATAAAAGAACTTGGACAAGTAGTAGATTGGAGCAAAGTAGATAAAAATGATTATTTGTTAGCAATGGAGAGAAGTCCTATAAAGGATACAGAAATTAAAGTGTTATTAAAAGAAGCATTAACAGATAAAATAAACGATAGAACTGTATATATGAAAGGAATAGATGCAAGTTATTATTACGAAGGATATTATACATATACAATAGAAGAAATTGATAAAGAAGATAAAAATTGATAATAATAAAATTATAAATCTTATATTAAATAAAGGAGTAAATATGTTTACAGATTATACAAAAATAATAATTAAATCAGGAGATGGAGGAAATGGAGCAATAGCATTCCATAGAGAAAAATATATAGCAGCAGGAGGCCCTGATGGTGGAGATGGTGGAAATGGAGGAAATATCTATTTCCAAGTAGATAAAGATAAAAATACATTAATAGACTTTAGATATAACAGAAAATTTAAGGCCAAAAACGGAGAAAATGGAAGCGGAAGCAACTGTAGTGGAAAATATGGTGAAGACTTATATATAAAAGTACCAATTGGAACAGTTGTAAAAGATGCTGAGACTGGAAAAGTAATAGCAGACTTATCAAAACCAAACCAAGTAGAACTTGTATTAAAAGGAGGAAGAGGAGGAAGAGGAAATCAACACTTTGCAACTTCAACAAGACAAGTTCCAAGATTTGCAGAAGATGGAGAAAAAGGTGAGGAAAAAGAAGTTATACTAGAATTAAAGTTATTAGCAGATGTAGGATTATTAGGCTTCCCAAATGTAGGAAAATCAACATTTCTATCAGTTGTAACAGATGCAAGACCTAAAATTGCAAATTACCACTTTACAACATTAGAGCCTAATTTGGGAGTAGTAAAAACAAAAAATGGAGATGGATTTGTAATAGCAGATATCCCAGGAATAATAGAAGGAGCAAGTGAAGGAGTAGGACTTGGAATACAATTTTTAAGACATGTTGAAAGAACAAGGCTATTACTACATTTCTTAGATGTATCTGGCATGGAAGGAAGAGACCCAGTAGAAGATTTCTATACAATAAATAAAGAACTTGCTAAATATAGTGAAAAACTAGCTAAAAGAAAACAAATAATAGTAGCAAATAAAATGGATGTAGTTCAAGATGAAAAATTGGTAAAAGAAGTAGAAGAGTTAGCTAAAAAAGAAAACTTAGAATTGTATAAAATATCAGCAGCAACAAAACAAGGAGTTCAAGAATTAATAGACCATGTATATGAAGTATTAAAAACACTACCAAAAGAAGACTTAGTAGAAGTAGAAGATAAGAAAGTTTATACATTAGAAGATGAAAAAGAAGATAAATGGGAAATTAAGAAAGAAAATGGAATATTTATTGTAACAGGAAAACCAATAGAAAGATTACTAAGAAGAGTAAATATGGAAGATAATGAATCATTCTATTATTTACAAAAATCTCTAAGAAATATGGGAGTAGATGCAAAATTAAGAGAAATGGGCGTTTGTGAAGGAGATACTGTAATGCTAGAAGATTGGGAATTTGAATGGGAAAATTAAAAAAATAATGTCGCATAAGAAACGTCCCCAATGCGACAGAAAGGAAAAAATATGGATAGTAAAAAAAGAAAAGATTATATATCATGGGATGAATATTTTATGGCAATAGCAAAATTATCAGCAATGAGAAGTAAAGACCCATCAACACAAGTTGGAGCATGTATTGTAAGTAATGATAATAGAATTTTATCAATTGGATATAACGGAGCACCAAATGGATTTAATGATGAAAAATTTCCTTGGGGAAGAGAAGGAGAAAATCTAGATACAAAATATCCATATGTATGTCACGCAGAAATGAATGCAATATTAAATTACAGAGGAAGTAAAAAAGACTTAGAAAGTGCTAAAATATATGTGGATTTATTTCCATGTAATGAATGTGCAAAAATTATAATACAATCAGGAATAAAAGAAGTAATTTATCTATCAGATAAATATGCAGATAGTGAAAATAATATAGCATCAAGAAAATTATTTGATGAATGTAATGTAAAATATAATAAAATAAAGTTAGAACATGAAAAGAAAATAGAAATTGATTTAAAATAATAAAACAAAAAAGAAAATCTATAAATTTATAGGTTTTCTTTTTTCATAACAATTGCATTATTTTCTTTATAATAATTTTTCCTAAATCCAACTTCTTCAAAACCAAACTTTTTATAAAGAGAAATAGCAGGAAGATTTTTTTCATTTACTTCTAAAAAAAGAGTAGATACATTTAATTTTTTACAAAGTTCAATAATATTTTTTAATAATAAAGAACCAATACCTGATTTTCTTTTTGATTTTTTTACTACTATATTCATAATATCAGCGTCATTAAGAACATATTTTATTCCAGCAAAACCTAAAATTTCATTATCAGATTTTGCAACCAGATAATAAGAATTTGTAGAGGATAATTCATCCTTAAGAATAGAATAATCCCAAAAATCATCAAAATCAGAAACTAAAATTTCTTTTATACTTTCTAAGTCATTTAAAGACATTTTATAAACTTCTATCATACAAAAAATCCTTTCAATATTAATATAAATATTATAAAATAACACAAAAGAAAATTCAACAAAAAGAAATTATAAAAATTTAATAAAAAGTATTGACTTGGAGCGAACTTTAAGTGATATATAATAAATATAAAAAAGAAAGGTGGAGATTATTGTGGTGAAACAAACAGCAGGACATGATAAATTAGGAGAATTTGCTCCTGAATTTGCAAGATTAAATGATGATGTATTATTTGGAGAGGTATGGTCAAGAGAAGATAAACTATGTTTGAAAATGAGATCAGTTGTAACAATATCAGCACTTATTGGTAAAGGAATAGTAGATTCTTCATTAAAATATCATTTAATGACAGCTAAGAAAAATGGAGTAACAAAACAAGAAATGGCAGAAATATTAACACATATTGCATTTTATGCAGGATGGCCAAATGCATGGGCAGCATTTAATATGGCAAAAGAAGTATATGAAGATGATAGAGATAGCAAAGAAGAACATGGAGGATTCTTTGGATTAGGAAATCCAAATGTAGCATATGCACAATATTTTATAGGAAATTCATACTTAAATCCACTAACAAAACCAGGAGAATCAAGCATATTTATTGCAAATGTAACATTTGAACCAGGATGTAGAAATAATTGGCATATTCACCATGCAAGTAAAGATGGAGGACAAATTTTAATTTGTGTTGATGGTGAAGGATGGTATCAAGAAGAAGGAAAAGAAGCAAGAAGTTTAAAACCAGGAGATGTAGTAGTAATACCAGCAAACGTAAAACATTGGCATGGAGCTAAAAAGAATAGTTGGTTTAGTCACTTAGCACTAGAAGTACCAGGAGAAAATACTTCTAATGAATGGTGTGAACCAGTAACAGATGAGGAGTATGATAAGTTATAAAGTTGTGGAGGATGTAAAATGACAATATCTGAAGTAAGTAAAAAATATAATTTAACAGCAGATACAATAAGATATTATGAAAAAGAAGGAATAATACCAAGAGTTCAAAGAACTAAAAATGGAATTAGAGACTTTGATGAAAATACTTGTTCATGGATAGAATTTATAAAATGTATGAGAAATGCAGGCCTAGAAATAGAAATATTAAAGCAATATGTAACATTATTTAAACAAGGAATAAGAACAATAAAAGAAAGAAAAATGTTATTAGAAGAACAAAGAAATAAATTATTAGAAAAACAAAAAAATATAAATGCTACATTAGATAGATTAAATCAAAAAATAAAATGGTATGAAGATATGGAAAAAGGAAAAAAAGATTTTATGGAAAATCCATAAAGATCAAAAATGAAACTTTAGTATAAAATATTCATAACATATAATAGGAGGAACTTATTATGTGTTGTGAATATAATTTTATAAATATAATAAAAGGAATAATTGTATTTGTTATTTTACTTCTTATAATATCTTTGGTAGTTTTGGTTATTTATCAAAATAATCAAAATACCCCAAATATATTAGTAGCTGTTGCAGTAAATGGTGATAATACAACTTTAGGAACAACTACAATTAGATTTAGTAGAAATAATATTGTAGAAGGAAATGCATTAAGTCATGAAGAAGGTAGTGATGAAATTAATATAAATGAAAATGGAATATATCAAGTTTCTTACCAATTATATGGATTCCAAGAATCAACAGGAACATTTAATTTTAATGCAATCCTTTTATTAAACAATCAAGCATTACAAGATACTTTTAATGAATCTCCTGTAATAAGAAATAGTAGTAGTAATAGGATGACACTTACAAGCACAGTTATATTGAGATTACAAGCAGGGGATATTCTTAAATTAAGTGGAGTATCAATTGAAGATATATCTTATCAAAATGCTCGTATAGATATAGAAAAAATAGGTAATTAGTAATATTTTAAGGAAGGTTTAATATAAATTCAACCTTCCTTGATTTTTATTGTATTAAAATGTTGTGACATTAAATTAAGTAAATTAATAAAAAATTCATAAAAAGTATTGACTTAAAGTAAGTTCCAAGTGATAAATTAAAGATAATACAAATAAAAATGATATGTTTATTTGTATAAAATAAAGATATAAGGTATAATACAAATACTTCTAAAAATAAAAAAGAAAGGAATAATTTTTATGGAAAAATCAAAAGTTTATTTTACAAAGGAGATAACTCCGGAAAGTATTATAAGAATATATGAAAAATTAGGTGTTAAATTAGAAGGAAAGGTTGCAGTAAAATTACATTCAGGAGAAGAAGGAAATCAAAATTTCTTAAGACCTGAATTTGTAAAGAAAATAGTTGAACATGTAAATGGAACAGTTGTTGAATGTAATACAGCATATGAAGGAGCAAGAAATAGTACACAAAAACATAAAAAATTATTAGAAAAGCATGGATGGTTTAAATACTTTGATGTTGATTTAATGGATGCGGAAGGACCAGATAAAGTGTTAAAAATAGAAAATGGTAAGATATTAAAAGAAAATTTTGTTGGAAAAGATATAGATAAATATGATTCAATGCTTGTATTATCTCATTTTAAAGGACATCCTATGGGAGGCTATGGAGGAGCATTAAAACAATTATCAATAGGATGTGCATCATCTGAAGGAAAAGCTTGGATACATTCAGCTGGAAGAAGCAAGGATCAATTTAAAATTTGGAAAGATTTACCTGAGCAAGATAAATTTCTAGAATCAATGGCAGATGCAGCATCATCAGTTCATAATTTATTTGAAGGTAGAATTGTATATATAAACGTTATGAAAAATTTATCAGTAGATTGTGACTGTTGTAGTATAGCAGAAGATCCTTGTATGGCAGATATTGGAATACTTGCAAGTACTGATCCAATTGCTATAGACCAAGCTTGTATTGACTTAGTATATAATTCAAAAGACCCAGGTAGAGACCATTTTATAGAAAGAGTAGAAAGACAACATGGAATTCATACAATAGAGGCAGCAGAAGAATTAGAATTTGGAACGAGAGAATATGAAATAGTAAATATTTAAAAAATGGAATGAAACTTATATTTGATGATTATAGTAATATAATAGAAACATGTATTATGAGTAAAAGATTAAATTATTGATATTATAGGTATAAAGAAATACAAATAAATAAACATCCTATTTTATGATAAATTTCTTAAAAATTAATTTATTTTCTTGTTAAATTTAAATTTGTATGATATAAAAGATTAAAGGGTGATGTTTATGAGAAAATTTGGAATAGGAATAGGAGTTTTTATAATAATAGTAGCATTATTATATTTTATGTATATGATTTATAGTTATGAAGATAAAGAAGATTTTATAAAAGAAAAAACAGTAAATCAAACAAATGTTGTAAATACAAATATAGAAAGACGTGGAAATAAAATATAAAGAGGTATAAAAATGAATAGATTAGAAAATTTCGAAAAAGCTTTAAAAGATATCTTGCATGAGTATGATGAGTTAGGAAATAAATTAGAAATTTTAAGAAATGAGGGAAAAACAAAAACAACTAAGTTTAGAGAATTATTAGGAAGAAAATTAGTATATAATATGATTATTACAATATTTAAAAGATATGGCCTAGTGGATAAATAATATATAAGGAGGTCTAATTATGAATGAAACAATAAAAAATATCTTAGAAAGAAGAAGTATAAGAAAATATAAAGATAAAGAAGTTTCAGAAGAGTTGATAGATGAAGTATTAAAAGCGGGAATATATGCACCAACAGGAATGAACAGACAATCACCAATAATTATTGCAATTACAAATAAAGAAATAAGAGATAAACTATCTAAAATAAATGCAAAAATTATGGGAGTAGATACAGACCCATTTTATGGAGCACCAGTTGTTATTGTTGTATTAGCAAATAAAAATATGCCAACATATATTTATGATGGAAGCTTGGTTATGGAAAATATGATGCTTGCTGCAAATTCTTTGGGATTGGGAAGTTGTTGGATACATAGAGCAAAAGAAGAATTTGAAACAGAAGAAGGAAAAGAAATATTAAAATCATTAGGAATCAAAGGAGAATATGAAGGAATAGGAAATTGTATATTAGGTTATCTAGATAATGAAAAAATAGAAGCAAAACCAAGAAAAGAAAATTATATATATAAGATAAAATAATAAAAAGGAAGATAAATCCTATTTGGAAATATCTTTCTTTTCTAATTGTATCTGAGCTTGAGGTTTCTTTAAATATAATGGAAGAAGTTCTTCAATTTCTTCTCTTGAAGAATATTTATCAAAACCTGCAAGTCCTAAATTATAAGAATCAAGAATATCATTTTTTTCATTTGAAATAATGCTATTTGGGAAAATCTCTAATATTTTATCTTTGTATACTTTAGAACCATCACCAACAAAAGAAATTACTTTATTATCTAATGTATCTAAATTATAAGAATTTAGAATACTAAGTGTAGTATCAATATTCTCAGCTTCAGGTTCTATTAAAGTTTGTAATGTATTATCTTTACTTTTTTCATATAAAGCAAAATAACAATTGTCATTTTTGGCATTTATAATACTACAAATAATTTTAGAATTATTCTTTATAGAATAAGCAAGAGATTCTAAAGAACTAATTCCAATAGGGATTATGTCTTTACTATCACAAAAAGCTTTAACTGTAGCAACTCCAATTCTAATACCTGTAAAAGAACCAGGACCAATATCACATACAATTAAGTCAATATCATCAATAGTTAATTTAGTTTTTTTAAAAGCATTTTCTATAATTGGCATTAACCTTTGAGAATGACTTTCTTTTGTTATTACATCAAATTTTTCAATTAAATTATTATTTTCTAAAATAGAAACACCACAAACATCACTTGCAGTATCAATACTAAGTATTTTCATAATCAAACCTCCAATTTATTAAGTAAATTAATATTAAAAGAATCAGGCAAATCAATATTTAATATTCTAATATTTTCATCTTTATCATCTTTTTCAAAAGTAATATGAATATAATTTTTAGGAAGAGCATCTTCAATTAATTCTCCCCATTCAATTAAACAAATACCTTTTTCAAAATATTCTTCGCCACCAATTTCATGAAATTCAGAACTATCTTCTAGTCTATAGACATCAAAATGATAAATTGTTGTATTGACATTTTTGTATTCATTTACTATTGTAAAAGTAGGGCTAGAAATTTCATTTTCCAGACCGAAATTAGATAAAAAGCCTTCTACAAATTTAGTCTTTCCAGAACCAAGTTCTCCAGTTAAAACAACAACATCATTTTTGTTTAAAAGCTTAGCAAATTTTTTAGCAAAATCTTTTGTAGTATTTTCATTTTTTGAAATAAATTTATATTGTTTTCTCATAACCTCACCTAAATTAAAATAAACTATTGCAAAACTAAAAAAATTATAATATAAAAAAAGAAAAAAATCAATTAAAAAGCTTGATAAAAAGAAAAAAATGTAATATAATTGTAACGCATTTGTAATAAAAAAGAAAAGAATAAAGTAAGGAAGGTTAATAATGTTTAAATTGGGGTTAGGTCAAGATATAGGAATTGATTTAGGAACAGCAACAGTTATTGCTTATGTAAAAGGAAAAGGAATAGTCTTAAGAGAACCTTCTGTTGTAGCGGTAGATAATACAACAGGAGAAGTTTTAGCTGTGGGACAAGAAGCTAGAAGAATGCTTCGGTAGAACTCCAGGAAACATAGTAGCAACAAGACCTTTAAGAGATGGAGTAATATCAGATTATACAGTAACAGAAAAAATGTTAAAATACTTTATAAATAAAGTATGTGGAAAATTTATATTTGCACCAAGAATAATGATATGCATACCATCAAAAGTAACAGAAGTAGAGAAGAAAGCTGTAATTGATGCTGCATCACAAGCAGGAGCAAGAAGAGTATATTTAATAGAAGAACCAATAGCAGCAGCAATAGGAGCAGGAATAGATATATCAAAAGCATGTGGAAATATGGTTGTAGACATTGGTGGTGGAACAACTGATATAGCAGTTATTGCATTAGGAGGTTCAGTAGTTAGTTCATCACTAAAAGTAGCAGGAGATAAATTTGATGAAGCTATAGTAAAATATATAAAGAAAAAACATAATTTAGCAATAGGAGAAAGAACGGCAGAAGATTTAAAAATAAATATAGGATGTGTATATCCCAAAATACAGGATACAGATATGCAAATAAGAGGAAGAGATTTAACTTCAGGACTTCCAAAAACTGTAACAGTAAAATCTAGCGAAATGTTAGAAGCATTAATCGAGCCAGCTATGATGATAGTAGATGCAGTTCATTCAGTTTTAGAAAAAACACCACCAGAACTTGCAGCAGATATAAGTGATAGAGGAATATATATGACAGGTGGAGGCTGTTTATTAGATGGATTAGACAAATTACTACAAGAAAAAACAGGAATAAATGTAATGATAGCTCAAGATTCAGTATCTTGTGTAGCGTTAGGGACTGGAAAAGCATTAGATAATTTGGATGCTTTAGATGGAAAAGTAAGAAGATAAAAAGTGTCGCATGGGTTATTACTCATGCGACATAATTGTAAAAGGAGAAGAAAATGAAGAAAGTAGCATTTATAACATTAGGTTGTAAAGTAAATCAATATGAAACAAATGCAATGTCACAAGAATTTATAGAAAAAGGATATGAAGTAGTAGACCATACAAAAAAAGCAGATGTATATGTAATAAATACATGTACAGTAACAAACATGTCAGATAGAAAATCAAGACAAATGTTAAGAAGAGTAAATGAATTAAATGAAAATGCTATAGTTGTAGCTTGTGGCTGTTATGCTCAAATAGCAAAAGAAAAATTAGAAAAAATAGAAGATGTTGATATAATTCTAGGAAATAGTGAAAAAATAAATATAGTAGATTATGTTGAAGAATATGCTAAGAATTCAAGAAAAATATTAAAAGTAGAAGATATAATGAATCAAAAAGAATTTGTCGATTTTGGAGATGTTATATATACAGAAAAAACAAGAGCAGTAGTAAAAGTACAAGATGGTTGTGATAGATTTTGTACATATTGTTTAATTCCATATGCAAGAGGAAGAGTAAGAAGTAGAAAACCAGAAAATATAATATCAGAAATAAACAAGATAGCAAAAGAAGGAATAAAAGAAATTGTAATAACAGGAATTCATATAGCATCATATGGAAAAGACTTTAGAAATGGATATAGATTAATAGATTTACTAGAAGAAATAAATAAAGTAGATGGAATAGAAAGAATAAGATTAGGTTCAATAGAACCATTGATGATAACAGAAGAATTTATGGAAAGATTAGTAAAACTTTCTAAAATATGTCATCATTTTCATTTATCATTACAAAGTGGGTGTGATGAGACATTAAAAAGAATGAATAGAAGATATACAACAGAACAATTTAAACATATAGTAAATTTGCTAAGAGAAAATTATCAAGATGTAAATTTAACAACAGATATAATAGTGGGCTTCCCAGGAGAAACAGAAGAAGAATTTAACAAAACATATGAATTTCTAAAAGACATAAAATTTTATAAAATGCATATTTTTAAATTCTCGCCAAGAGAAGGAACAAAAGCAGCTGTAATGAAAAATCAAATAGATGGAAATATAAAAGAAGAAAGAAGCCAAAAATTAATAGAATTATCTGACAAAAATGAAGAAGAATATAATAAAAAATATCTCGAAAAAGAAGTAGAAGTGCTATGGGAAGAAGAAAAAGATGGAATATATAAAGGACATACTAAAAATTACGTATTAGCACATATGGATATGAAGGATATAAGTGAGAAAAAGGAAAAAGCAAAAGAATGTTTAATGAAAGAAGAATTTGAAAATAAGATAATAAAAGCTAAATGCATAGAAGCAAAAAAAGACCATATTGTGGTAAAAATGTAACAAGATTGTAATAATTATGTAATGAATATTTAATACAAAAAAACTAAAAACAACTTGATAAAAAAAAAAATATATAGTATAAATATATTAATAGATGTGTAAAAATCACAAAGGAGGAAGAAAAATGGCAGATTTAGGAGAAGAAAATAAAGTATCAGGAGTATTTGGAGGAGTTGAATTTAATAACAACGAACAAAATCAAAATGTAAATACAAACAATGATGTAGAATTAGCAAATATTGAAAATGCAGGAACAATAAGAAATAATAATTTACCAGTAAAAAGAGGATTTTGGAATAAATTCAAAGCTTTCTGGTTACAAGACATTGATTGGAATAAAGAAATAAAAGTAGAATTAACACCATATCAACAAAAAGTAGAAGACGAGATAAATGATTTCTTACACCAAGAAATTACATGGGATAAAGTACATGATTTCTTATTCCAAGAAATATCATTTAGAAAGAAAAACTAATGTTATATTTCGGTATGTCTCGTTGGGGACGTTTCTCATGCGACATTGTGAATTTTTTATGAATTAATAAAAAGGTATAGCAATATATGAAAATATGTGCTATACTTTTTATGTTTTTAGGGGCTAAACAAAATAAATAATAAGGAGGAATTTGTTATGCCCCGTGTAGCAAGAAAAATTAGTAAAACCAAAGTATATCATATAATATTAAGAGGAAATGATAGACAAGATATATTTTTTGATGAACAAGATTATAAAAAATTTATAAAGGAAATTATAAGAATAAAAGAAAAATATAAGTTTGATTTATATGCATATTGTCTAATGAATAATCATGTACATTTATTAGTTTATGATAAGAATGACAGTTTATCAAAATGCATGCAAAGTTTGGAAGTTTCATATTCTAAGTATTTTTGTCAAAAATATGAGAAAACAGGACATTTATTTCAAAATCGATTTTCAAGTAGAGAAGTAGAGACAGAAAGATATTTAGTAAATGTTTGTAGATACATTCACCAAAATCCAGTGAAAGCAGGAATGTCAACTATAGAAAATTACAAATGGAGTAGTTATAATGAATATTTAGTAAAAGAAAAAATAATAAATTCCAAATTAATATGTGAGATTTTAGGAAAAGAAAATTTTGTGGATTTTCATAGAAATATTACAGAAGATGTTTCGGGTAAAGAGTTTTTGGAGTACGAAATTGTTGAAAAAATGCCGGATAAACAAGCTAAAAAATATATACAGAATATATTAGAAATAAAAGATATTACAAAGATTAAAGGTTTAGATATAGAGGAAAGAAATAAAAAGATACAAAAATTAAATATTCTAAAAGGAGTTTCTAAGGCACAAATTGCTAGACTGTTAGGAGTTAATAAAAAATTAGTGGAACGTATAATGAAAAATGGAAAGGAGGAAAAAGGGGATGTGTAATGTGATATAGAAAATGTCGCATGAGAAACGTCCCCAAAAGGACATGGCAAAGAGTAAGACAGTTTTTGTTTGTAGTGAATGTGGTAATGAGTCAAGTAAGTGGCTAGGAAGATGTCCAGCATGCAATAGTTGGAATACTTTTTATGAGCAAAAAGTAGTAGAAACTAGTTCTAAGGATAAAAATAGACCAAGAGTTTCAGCTGCTCCACAAAGTTTAAATTCTTATAAAGCACAAGAAACAATAAGGACTAGTACTGGATTTAATGAATTAGATAGAGTACTAGGTGGAGGTTTAGTAAAAGGTTCTTTGATATTACTTGGAGGAGAACCCGGTATTGGGAAATCCACCCTAATTTTACAGATATGTGATAAGGTTAAAGGAGAAGGAAAAGTTTTATACGTGTCTGGTGAAGAGTCAGCAGAACAAATAAAATTAAGAGCAGATAGATTAGGAATAAAAAACGATGATATATTGTTTTTAGGAGAAACTAATATAGAAGTAGTAAATGAAGCAATTATAAATATAAATCCTAAATTAGTTATAATAGATTCTATTCAAACAATGTATTCAGAAGATATTACGGCAGCTGCTGGAAGTGTAAGCCAAGTAAGAGAAATAACTCGGACAAGTTATGAGAGTTTGTAAATCAAGAGGGATTACAACAATTATAATTGGACATGTTACAAAAGATGGAAATATAGCTGGACCAAGAGTATTAGAACATATGGTAGATACAGTTTTATATCTAGAAGGAGAAAGATATTTTTCTTATAGAATATTAAGAGGTGTAAAAAATAGGTTCGGTTCAACAAATGAGATTGGTATGTTTGAAATGAAAGATAAAGGAATGTGTGAAATAACCAATCCATCAGATATATTAATTTCTGAAAGAGAAGATAATCCAGCAGGTTCTTGTATTGTAGCTACAATGGAAGGAACAAGACCACTTTTAGTGGAATTACAAGCATTAACAGCGGCTACTGTTTTTGGTTATCCTAAAAGAACAGCAAATGGAATTGATTATAATAGGTTATCATTATTATTGGCCGTGCTAGAGAAAAAAGCAGGTGTAATGTTAGGTTCACAAGATGTATATATAAATGTTGTAGGAGGACTAAAGGTAAATGAACCTGCTGTTGATTTAGGAGTATCTCTAGTTACTGCATCTAGTTTTAAGAATATACCAATTCCAAAAGATATGATTATATTAGGTGAAGTTGGTTTAACAGGAGAAGTAAGAAGAATTAATTTAATTGAAAAAAGGCTAAAAGAAGCGGAAAAGCTAGGATTTAAAAGTTGCATAATTCCAGAAAGTAATAAAAAAGACTTGAAAGATAATTATAAATTAGATATAATAGGCATCAAGGATATAAATGAGGCCTTAAAAAAGATTGGTATGAGATAAGAAAGGTAGGGAAATTAGTTTTGAGAAAAGGCAAAGAGGATAATATAACAGAAATTTTAAAATTAATAGCCCCAGGAACACCAATAAGAGATGGACTAGAAAATATACTAAGAGCAAGAACAGGAGCTTTATTATTAATCACAGATAATACAGATGTATTAAAACAAATAGTAGATGGTGGGTTTTATATTAATGAAGATTATACATCATCAAAGTTATATGAATTAGCTAAGATGGATGGAGCAATTGTTTTAAGTGGTGATTTAAAGAAAATTTTATATGCTAATGCGCAATTAATACCATCACACGAGATTTCAACACTAGAAACAGGAACTAGACATAGAACTGCAGAAAGAACAGCAAAACAGACTGGTGAATTAGTAATTAGTATTTCACAAAGAAGAAGTATAATAACAGTATTTAAAGGAAATGATAGATATATACTAGAAGATACAGATGCAGTATTAAATAAAGCAAACCAAGCTATTCAAACACTTGAAAAATACAAAAAAGTATTTGATAATAAACTTAGTATCTTGAATGAATATGAATTTAATGATATAGTAACTTTGAAAAATGTAATAGTTGCAATACAAAGAGCTGAAATGGTTATGAAGATTGTGGAAGAAATACAAAGACAAATATATGAACTAGGAAGCGATGGAAGACTAGTAAAAATGCAACTAGAAGAGTTAATTGGAGGACTAGAAAAAGAAGAAGAATTAATAATTAAAGACTACATAGTACCTGGAACAGGAAAAAAGAAAAGAACTACTGAAAGTGTAATTCAAAGTTTAGAAGAATTAAGTTATGAAGATATTTCAAAAGAATCTGTTATTGCAAAATTACTTGGTTATGAAAACTTTGATAATTATGATGAGGTAGGAGTATATACTAAGGGGTATAGAATACTTAGTAAAATACCAAGAATGCCAAGTAATATCGTAGAAAACTTAGTTGATTCTTTTAAATCTTTCCAACATATATTAGCAGCAGATATAGAAAGTTTAGATGAAGTTGATGGAATAGGTGAAGTAAGAGCAAGAACAATTAAACAATCTTTAAAAAGAATGCAAGAACAATTTATTTTTGATAATTTAATATAGAAAAGGAGAACAAAGGAAATGAAAATATTTAAAAGTATAGTATGGATTATTTGTTTATTATTAATTATTGCTTTAATAGCATTTGTATCATGGGGATATTATAAAAATGCAACAATGGAAGTAAAAAATCCAATTGCAACAATGGAAGTTGAAAATTTCGGAACTATAAAAATAGAATTATATCCAGATAAAGCACCACAAACAGTTGAGAATTTTATAGCACTTGCTAATCGTGGATTTTATGATGGATTAACATTTCATAGAATAGTAAAAGACTTTATGATTCAAGGTGGAGACCCTCAAGGAACAGGAGAAGGTTCAGCTACACTTGCAGATTTAAAAGATGGTGGAGAAGATACAGCATATACTATAAAGGGTGAATTTATAGCAAATGGAGTAGATAATGATTTGAAATTTGATGAAGGAGTAATAGGAATGGCAAGAAATGACTATACATCATACTCATCATCTTTAACAGAAGAGTCTTATAATTCTGGAAGTTCACAATTCTTTATAATGACACAACCAAATACTTCATTAAATGGATATTATACAGCATTTGGTAAAGTAATAGAAGGTATGGATATTGTACATAATATAGAAAATGTAGAAGTAAAAGTTGCAGATGATAGCCAAGAAACAGGAAATACAGAGCAAAGTACTCCGGTAAATCCAGTAAAAATTACTTCAATTAGAGTTGATACACAAGGTGTAAATTATGATTTGCCAGAAACATTAACACCATTTGATTATATGTCTTGGATGTACCAACAATATGGAATTGACCCAAGTTCTTTATCACAATAATAAAAAAAATTAAAAAAACAGTTGACAAATGGGGGGAAAATTGGTTATAATATTAACTGTGCTGTAGAGAGCGTAACTAACAATGGTGGATGTAGCGTAGTTGGTTAACGCGCCAGTTTGTGGCACTGGAGACCGTGGGTTCGAGTCCCATCTTCCACCCCATTTAAATACTTATTATATTGGGCTGTAGCCAAGCGGTAAGGCACCAGACTTTGACTCTGGCATGCGCTAGTTCGAATCTAGCCAGCCCAGCCAACTAAAAATCGATGTAAATAGCTTGTATCTAAGGATACAGGCTATTTTATTTTTCCTTACTAATAAATTTTTTCTTTAATTTATAAAAACTATATTTCATTAGAGTATCAATGCTTTTCACGATTTTTAATTATTTTTAATTTTTTAACATTTAAACTATCAACTAAACAAAAAGTATTTTTTTTTCTTAGTCTATAAGTCTTTGTTTAGTTGATAAAGTCATTTTTATAGATAAATTTATAATTTTTGAAATTACAAAATTCGTATAAACTATAAGACACAAGGACTTGCGGTTACTAAACGTGTTTAGTTGATGAATTAAAAATTATGGTAAACTTATAATTTTTATTAATTATTTTTCATTTTCAATAGTATTTTTTTCATTTAATAAATTATTATTTATTAAATTTTCCTCTAAATAATATTGATTAACTTTGTCAATTTCTCTTTCTTTAAATTTATCAAAAACAGAAGTATATGTATTTAAAGTAACAGCTATATTTTTATGTCCCATTAATCTTTGAACTACAACAGGTGCCATACCAGATTCAATACATCTAGTTCCAAAAGTATGTCTTAAAGAATGGCTTGAAATGTCTGTAATATTAAATTCGTTTTTTAAAACTCTTTTCAACTCATTATTTATAGTAGAACGCCTACAATATTTACTATTATTAGGTTTAAACAATAATTTTTCTTCATTATTATCTTGAGCATTTGCAATTTGCATTTGTTCTATTATATAAGGATAGAGAAAATCGGGGATAGGTAATATTCTTCTACCAGCATATGTTTTTGTTTTATTTCCCATTATTACATTGCCTTTTTCATCAGTTGTTAGAGTTCTATGTATATTAATTCTTTTGTTTTTTAAATCAATATCATGTGTAGAAATGGCAAGAGCTTCTCCAACACGCAAACCCATATACATTTGTATTAAAAATACATTTCTGTACTTGTATTCATTAATAGGTTTATTAATTAACCAATTTGTAAATTGTTGTTGTTCTTCAACTGTTAATGCTCTTACTATTTTATCTTCTTTATTGCTTTTAGGTCTAATAACATTTGTCATTGGATTTTGCATTATATATCCTTTATTCATTGCAATATTGAAAGCTTGATTTAATTGTTGATGTGCTTTTTCTATCATTGAATTACTAAAATGTTTTAGAGAATTCAAATATGCTTGTAATTCATCTGAAGTTATAGTATCAATATTCTTATTTCCAATAGGAGACCTTTCTAATTGTTCTATTGAACGTGAAATCCTACCATATTGAGCAGGTGCAATTTGATTAGTTTCAAATTTTAGATTTAAATTTGCTTTTAATATCTCACATAGTGGTATACCGTGATGTTCTATATATAATGGATTTTGTTTTTGATACATAATAGTATCTAAATATTTTTTTGCTTCTTCTTCTGTATTAAAACTTTTAGTTTTTAATTTTAATTTTCCTGTTTTTACATCGTATTCTCTATATTGTGCATTCCATTTTTTTCTCTGTTTATTAAAATATATTGAACCTTCACTACTACCTTTTGTTGGCATATTAATCAACTCCTATATTATTAACTTTCCACAATAGATAAGAAGCTAAAGTAACAGTTTTCCTTTTACCTATTGTAGTTGTTGGAAAATCTTTTTGTTTGAATAGGTCATAAGCTTGATTTATTCCGATATGTAAATCCTTTGAAACATCTGAAACAGATAACATTACAAATGGATTTTTTAGTTTGTTTAAATAATTTATTACTATTTTTCCTTTTAAGTTTTCTTTTTCTTCTGTATCAATTATATTTTTATTTATTTTTTCATTTACTTCATTCATTTTTTGTATCTCCTTATCTTTAAATTTCTTCATCTTTAAAATTGCTTTCTGATTCTTTTGTATATTCAGGGTAAAGAATTTTTAAACCTTATTTATAAAATTCATTAAAAATACCTCTTTATTTTTTAGAATTAATATTTTTTAATATCATAGCTAAAACTAATTCTAAATTGTTAAGTACATTTATTAAAGTATTTTCAAAATTATTAGATTTAGCATTTCTATGATCTTCAAATCCTCTTTCATAAATATCTTGTATATTATTTATCTTAGGTATATTTACTTTTTTAAATGTATTTATTGGTGCTTTATTTATTAAGTCTTTTGTATACCATATAATGTTTTCTTGAGTAAGACTTTTAAATTCATGTTTCTTTTTGTCTATATCAATTAAAATAAAATCTCCTGCAATTCTTTTTAATGATAAAAATATATTAGATTTCATATATTCCATTGATTTTTTGTTATAGCAGATAATATAAACTGTTTCATAAGGTATAATATCAAGGTTATTTTTAATAATACTTTTCTTTAGTTTAGATACATTATTAATAATTTTTACTTCTGGTACTTGTCCAACTTTTTTATATAAGACTCTAATAGGTATTTGGGGAATAGGTGTAATGTTAGTTTTTCTTTTTACTATTGTTTTTTTTCTATCTTTAATTTTCTTAAATTTCTTTAAATTTATTTTCACTTTTTACTACCTTTTAATTTTTGAGTTTTATATAAAAGTTGTAAGTTGTGTTTAAAGTGGTTTATACCTTTAGTTCTTAAAGTAATAACTTCTTTCTTTTGTAATTTTAATCTTCTACAAATATCGTTTAATCTAACATTTTCAATATATGATAGATATAACACTTTTCTTTCAAGCAATGGAACTATTTTCATTGCTAAATAGTAAGTTTCATTTGTAAAGATATTTTCTAAGTGGTTTATTGTTACATCAGAATTATCTGCTTTTTGCATTTGTGTATTATAATAATTATCTGAAAGTATTTTCTTTATTTCTTCATTAGGTAGATGAATATCTTTTGTATAATCTCCATTTTTAAAATTTCTTTTTTTCATTTTTTTCCTTTACTCCATATAGAGATTTTTATAAATTACCTAGGTTGATTTTATGGTAACATAAAGAAAATAAGATAGCAAAGATTTAAAAAGTTGCGTCACACGCAACTAATTGATGAAAAAAGTGGCTATTTTTGCCTAAAAAATGAAAAAGTTGCGCCACACGCAACAAATTTTGATTGATTTGAGATATTTTTTTGTAAAAATAGTGAAAATTAGTGAAGATTCATACTTTTGTTGATTCTTACGCAACTAAATAAAAACATATAAAAAAGCAACTAAATATTAAAACTAATATCTAGTTGTTTTTTATCAGTTTTCTACATATTAACACTAATAACGTATTCTTTAATCTTTCTTGTTTTCATATCCCAATATTTTGTTTCTAACATATCTTTTGAATCTTCATTTGAAATTTTTAGTTCTTCAAATAAATAGCTTAGTTCATCGATAGAAGTTATTAGTTTATCTGTTAAGATACATTTTCTTGCTGTTGGTTTATGAGTATTATCTGATATTCCTAAGAATATTCCATAATATTTATTATCTATTTTAGAATGTAAATCAATTTCTATTTGAAATTTATCTAATCCAGGGTTACTTATTGCATTTGTTAAACATATAAATGCAGTATTATAGTTACTTTCCATTACTCCAGTATATTCTTGTTTATATTTATTTCTTGTTAGTCCGTTTTTCATTAAAACATAGTTAGTGTTTTGGGTTTGGGTTATTTCAATACTAGATATAATTATTCCGTTTTTACTAATATAATATAGGTAAAGTAAGTTAGAATTA
>CALXFJ010000017.1 GCA_944387565.1 uncultured Clostridia bacterium
TAGAGTGTTGAAGCAATAGCATTTAAAGGATTAGAAAAAAAGATAAAAAAATTGCCCACATTTACTTGACACATACATTTATTTGAAAAAACTTATTTTCATATAGACATTTTAACTGAAATGTGATATATAAAAATATAACCGAAATACGGTTATATTTTTAAAAGGACTTATTAAAAAAAGTAAAAAAATCAAGTTTTTAGAAACAAAAGAAAATGGAGGAAGGGATTTTTAAATGGAAAAATTATTAGTTTATAACAAAAATGGTATTACACTTATTGCACTTGTAATTACAATAATTGTATTATTAATTTTAGCGGGGGTGTCAATTTCAATGTTAACAGGTGATAATGGAATATTAACTCAAGCACAAAATGCCAAAAAAGAAACAGAAGAAGCACAAGAAGATGAATTAAGAAAATTAACAGCATTAGAAGCAGCAACAAATTTAAATAATACAACATATAAAGATAAAAATGAACAAACTGCAACAATACCGGCAGGTTTTGCAGTGTCTAAGGTTGAAGGAGAAAATACAGTTGAAGATGGATTAGTAATAATAGATTCTAATGAAAATGAATTTGTATGGATACCTATAGAAAGTGAATCTGGTTATGCTAGAAATAAAAATTATAGTGAAACAGATGTTTCTGGGGAAGCATATACAGATACAGGGTATTTACCAGATGGAATACAACCAGATATAGATGAAGCGGAATATAATGAAAAAGCAGAAAGAAAAAATGTAATTGAAGCCGGTGGATTTTTTATTTCTAGGTTTGAAGCGGGAAATGAAAATGGACAATTAGTAAGTAAAAAAGGAGTAGATGTATATAATTATGCTTCTCAAGAGGAAAGTAAAGAAAAGTCAAAAAAATTTGTTAATAACAAAAATGTTAGAAGTGCATTGTGTTCAGGAATACAATGGGATGTAGTTATGAATTTTGTAAATGGAAAAAATGATGCAAAAGGTGAAAAATTTGATATACTTACACCAAATGCTAATAGACATACTGATATAATTAATAAGACTGGACAAAATGATTTTGATAAAGTTTGTAATATATATGATTTGGAAGGAAATTGTATAGAATTTGTAGCAGAAAAAACAAGTTATACAACACCGGAATCTAGGCAATATATTTTTCTAGATAGGGGAGGAAGCTATGTTTATGAAAATTCTAGACCAGCATCATTTAGACGTAGTGATGATGGTGATAAGGACCCTAATATTTCTTTTCGCTTTGTACTTTATCTTATGTAAAAAATTTAATTATACAAAGAAATTTACTTATAAAAAAAGAGGAATGATTTTATTCCTCTTTAAAAGTATTAATAAATTCATCGGTGATATTTGCAAAATCTTGAAGAGTGAGTTTTTCAGCTCTAATATCTTCTGTAAGATTTAATTTATTCAGGATTTTTATACCTTCATCTTTATTTAGAAAAACCTTAGCATTAGTAAGACTATTTAACAAAGTTTTTCTTCTTTGCATAAAAGCACATTTAATTATTTTGAACATAATCTTTTTGCTTTTTACTTTAATTGGTGGTTCTTTTCTAATATTTAATTTAATAACTTTAGAATCAACCTCAGGAGCAGGAACAAAAGAAGTTTTTGGTACATCTAAAATAGATTCAGATGTAGCATAATAATAAACAGAATAAGTAATAGCGCCAGCGTCTTTTGAACCAGGTATAGCAATTAATCTATCAGCAACTTCTTTTTGAACCATAACAGTAATAGATTCTAAATCTAATTCTTCTTCTAATAATTTCATAATAATAGGGGTTGTAATATAATAAGGAAGATTAGCAACAACTTTAGCATGTTTTAAATTTAAAGATTCTTTTTGTTCTTTAATTAATTTTACTAAATCAACTTTTAAAATATCAGAATGAAGTAATTCAAAATTATCATATAATTTAAATCTATCATTTAAAATTGTAAGCATCTTTTTATCAAGTTCAATAGAAACAACTTTACCTGCTTTTTCTAACAAGTACTTAGTAAGCGTACCAAGACCTGGACCTATTTCAATTACTAAATCATCTTTAGAAATATTACTTCCTTCTACAATATTATTTACAACATTTTCGTCAATTAAAAAATTTTGCCCTAAAGATTTATTGGCTTTTATATGGTATTTATTCATAATAAATCTAGTATCATCTAATATATTATTCATATCATTTTCTCCTAAAATAATCTTAACTATTATATTTTATTATATAATTGTGAATTTTTCAAGAATTTATTGATTTTTTGCTTTTTTTAAGATAAAATAATTATAATTTTTAACAAAAGAGGTTATGCTTATGAAAAATGAAAAAGATAATAAAAGTAAAAAGGAAAATATCATAAAAAGTAAAATAAATAAGAAAAAAAGTACAGATAAGGTCTTGAAAATAAAGACTCCTTTCGAGTCTGGAAATTTCATTCAAACTAAAAAGTTAAGAATAATCTTGATAGTGCTTGTATTAATATTTCTATTATTGATTGGAAGAATTGGATTTTTACAATTTGTTCAAGGAAGTCAGCTAAAAGAAGCGGCATATAACCAACAAGCAATAAATCAAATAATTAGCCCCAAACGTGGAAATATATATGATTCAACAGGAAAAGCTTTAGCTATAAGCGCTCAAGTAGATACAATTACAATTAATCCTGCAAAAATTGTAGGAGATAATGATGAGGAGACAAAAGAATTAAAAGAAAAAGTGGCAAAAGCATTTTCAGATATTTTTTCATTAGATTATAATGAAACATTGGAAAAAGTAAATAGTTCATCACAAGTAGAGACAATTGTAAAAAAAGTTGAACAAGAAAAAGTTGAAAAATTAAAACAGTGGATGGAAGATAACGAAGTAAGTGTTGGTATAAATATTGATGAGGACACAAAAAGATATTATCCATATGATAATTTAGCATCAAATGTAATTGGATTTTGTGGAAGTGATAATCAAGGTTTAAGTGGAGTTGAATCAAAATGGGACTCAGTACTTACAGGAACCCCTGGTAAAATAGTAAGTTCAAAAGGAAGTGACCAACAAGAAATACCGGATTCAGAAGAGACATATATATCTGCAGAAAACGGAAGTGATATAACATTAACAATAGATTTAAATATTCAAACAATAGTTGAAAAATATTTAAAACAAGCAGTAGAAGAAAATAATTGTAAAAAAGGTGGAAATGCAATAGTAATGAATCCACAAAATGGAGATATTTTAGCTATGGCATGTTATCCGGATTATAATCTAAATGAGCCATATACACCAAATGAGACACTTGCTAAAACTTATGATTCATTATCTTCAGAAGAAAAGAGTGAAGCTTTATATAAAATGTGGGCAAATAGGTCTGTTTCAGAAACATATGAACCAGGCTCAGTATTTAAACTTATTACATCATCAGTAGCCTTAGAAGAAAATATTACAACAACAGACAAAGCAAATGATTTTAATTGTATAGGGTATGAAGAATTTGAGGATGCATCAGCATCTCAACCAATAAGAATTAAATGTTGGAGTGCAAATCCACATGGAGAACAAACTTTAAGAGAAGCTCTGGAACATTCTTGTAATCCGGCTTTTATGCAATTAGGAAAAAGAATAGGAGCTTCAACACTATATAAATATTATGATGCATTTGGTTTATTTAATTCTACAAATTCTGGATTGTATGGAGAACAAAGTAGTATATTCCAAAAGCTAGAAAATGTTGGACCGGTAGAGCTTGCGACAATGTCATTTGGACAAAGATTAAATATTACACCACTTCAGATGGCAACAGCAGTATGTGCAATAGCAAATGATGGCGTATTATTACAACCAAGAATAGTAAAACAAGTAACAAATACGGAAACGGGAGCAGTTACAGAAACACCTGTAACAGAAGTAAGACAAGTAATATCAAAGAAAACTGCAGATGAAGTAAAATCTATGATGGAATCAGTTGTAACTGATGGAACTGGAAAACATGCAGCTGTTTCAGGATATTCAGTAGGAGGAAAGTCAGGAACATCAGAACCAATTTATACTAATACGGATGCAGGATATGTAGCATCATTTGTTGCTATATCTCCTATAGAAGATACACAAGTAGTTATATTAGTAACATTATACGACCCACCAGCAAACAATCACCAAGGTGGAACACTTGTAGCACCAGTTGTTTCACAAATGTTATCAGAAATATTACCTTATTTAGGAATTCCATCAAGTGATTCTGCCGAAAGTACAGATACAAGTAATTTAATTGCTGTTCCAGAAGTAAGAAATAAAACCGTAACAGAAGCACAAAAAACATTAGAAAGTGCAGGATTTAAAGTAAAAACATATGTAAATGGAGATGCAAATAGCATACTTGTAAAAGACCAAACTCCAAAACCAGGTTCATATTTATCTAAGAACTCAATTATTGTACTTTATGGAGAGGGTAGTGATGTTGCTACATCAGTAACAGTTCCGGACTTAAAAGGAATGAATGCATCACAAGCGACGACAGCATTAAGAGATAAAAACCTAAATATAAGTATAGAAGGAAGTGGAGTTGTAACATCTCAAGATTATTTGAAAGATGAACAAGTACAAGAAGGAACGATTATAAGTGTTACATTGAAACAAAGTATAGTAGGCGGTGCACAATAAAAAAGGAGGCTTAGGCCTCCTTTTTTGAATCTGTTGCTCTTTGTAATTTAACAAGTTCGCTAGTTAAAGCATTTACAACTATTTTATTATAATTATTTAGCTTTAAGTAATTTTCTAAAAAGCTTTGACTTACTAAATCTGATAATGTACCAGTTTCTGACCCTTTGATTAAATCATTAAATAAAAAGTCAGAGCTAATATTTAAAGCTTTACAAACACTAGTTATGGTACTAGCACTACCAAATGCAATACCACGTTCAAGTTGACTAACATATCTTGTTGATAAAGATAGTTTTTCTGCAAGTTCTTCTTGTGTGTAATTTGCTTTAGCTCTAGCTAATTTAATTTTCTTTCCTATATTTTTTCTTAATTCGCTTTCTTTATCGTTCATACAAGAACCTCCTCGAACTTTTATCAAAAGTATATCAATTACAAGGTTAAAAAAGAATGAACTATTAATATGAAAATAAAATACAAGCAAAACTAAAAGTTCTTATATTCAAAAATTAATTAAAAATATTTTTTAATATTTAAAAAAATGATTGAATTTTATAAATTTTTTTTAAAAAAGTATTGCAAAATATAAAAACTTATATTAAAATCTAGGTGAAGTGGAGAGAAGTGGTACAAAGTGGTGACAAAGTGGAAAGAGGTGAAAGATAATTGCTAATTGGTGAATACGAGCATTCTCTAGATGCCAAAGGTAGAATGATAATGCCAGCTAAGTTAAGACAAGATATGGGTGAGAAATTCATTGTAACAAAAGGTTTAGATGGATGTTTATTTGCGTTTTCACAAAATGAGTGGTTAAATTTCGAAACAAAATTAAAAACTTTACCTTTGTCAGATAAAAATGCAAGAAACTTTGTAAGATTCTTCTTATCAGGAGCAACAGAATGTGAAATAGATAAACAAGGTAGATTCTTAATTCCAAACAATTTAAGAGTAGCAGCGAACTTAGAAAAAGAAGTTGTTATTATAGGGGTTGGAACAAGACTAGAAATATGGAATAAAGCAACATGGACAAAATGTGATGAAAATATTTCTGCAGATGAAATTGCAGAAAACATGACAATGCTAGGTATATAACTTTAAAAAGTTTATATAAATACCAAAGAATAAAATACTAATGATAAAAGTACAAAAGTTAGAATACACAAAAGAAAAATTTTAATTATACATTTTACAAAAGAAAAATTTAAAATATACAAATGATTAATTAACAAAAGAAAATTATACAAAAGATGAAGTGTACAAAAGATAAATGTACAAAAGAATTAATAAACGAAAGAATGCCAAAAGAAAGAACGAATAAAAGAAGAAACAGCTGGTAACTTAAGTACCAGCTGATATGCGTTAAAAAATATTTGAGGTGCTAAAATTGGAATTCAAACATGAACCAGTAATGTTAAATGAGTGCATTCAAGGTTTAAAAATTAAACCAGATGGAATTTATGTTGATGGAACTCTTCGGAGGAGCAGGACATAGTATAGAGATTTTAAAAAAATTAAAAAATGGAAAACTAATAGGAATAGACAGAGATGAAGAAGCTTTAAATGCAGCAAAAAAAAGACTTTCTAATTATGAAAATGTTATATATGTCCATGATAACCATGACAACATAATAAGAATATTAAAAAAATTAAAAATAGATAAAGTGGATGGAATTTTGTTAGATTTAGGTGTTTCTTCATATCAATTGGATGAAAGAAATAGAGGCTTTAGTTATTTGGGTGAAAATGAACTTGATATGAGAATGGATAAATCTCAAAGTTTAACAGCAAAAGAAGTTGTAAATACATATAGCAAAGAAGATTTAGCAAATATAATTTATGAATATGGTGAGGAAAGATTTTCTAGAAGAATAGCTAGTAATATATGTGAGTATAGAAAAAATAAAACTATTGAAACCACAAAAGAATTAGTAGATATTATAGAAAAATCAATTCCAAAATCAAAACAAAGAGATGGACATCCTGCAAAAAGAACTTTTCAAGCAATTAGAATAGAAGTCAATGATGAATTAAAACCATTAGAAAAAACTGTTAAAGATTGTATTGAAAGTTTAAAACCAAAAGGAAGATTATGTATTATTACTTTTCATTCACTAGAAGATAGAATAGTCAAAAATGCATATTTAGATGCAAAAGGAAAATGTACATGTCCTAAAGATTTACCATATTGTGTATGTGGAGCAAAATCACAAGGGAATATAATAACAAGAAAACCAATAATTGCAACAGAAGATGAACAAAAAAGGAATCCAAGAAGTAAAAGTGCTAAACTTAGGATTTTTGAGAAAAGATAAGAACAGAAGAGGAGGTGAAAGTAACTTATGTCAAGAAATGGATATCAATATTCTACAAGTCCAAGAAAATTGGAACCAGAATATAGACCACATAAACAAAAGAGAAAATTAAAAGTTGTAGAAGATTTGCCAAGACAAGAAGTAAAGATTTCAAAAGAACAAAAGAAAAAGCAACTAAAAATAACTTTAGCTGTTATTGCTATATTTGGTTTACTTTTGACTATAAGTTACCGAAACTCACAGATAAACGAAGAATTTAATAAAATGCAAAATTTAAAACAAGAATTAGCTTCTGTTCAAAAAGAAAACGAACAATTAAAGGTAAGTATAGAAAATGGTTTAAATTTAAATAATATAGAAAAATTAGCAAAAGAAAAATTAGGAATGCAAAAATTAACAAATAGACAAATTGTATATGTAACTTTACCAAAGAAAGATTATGTGGAATCAGCTTCTGAAAAAGTTGTTATAGATAACCAAGAAAATTGGTTCCAAAAATTTGTAGATAAAATATTTAATAAATAAAATAAGTAAGAAAAACTAATTAGTCTTTCTTACTTATTTTTCATGTTAATTAATTAAAATTAACTTCGGGTACTTTTTGAGCTTCTTCAGATGCTTCAAAGTATTCTGCAGGAGAATATCCAAAAATACCTGCAATAATACTAGTGGGGAATCGTTGAACAGTGGTGTTGTAAGTCATCACTTTTTCGTTATAGTGCTGTCTTGCAACATTAATCCTGTTTTCTGTGCCTGCAAGTTCATCCTGAAGAGCAGTGAATTGCTCACTAGCCTTAAGGTCAGGATAGCTTTCAGTAATTGCAAGTAAGCGACTAAGAGCGGAATCAAGTTCATTGTTGGACTTGCTAATGCTATCAATGTCGCCACTTTCAATACTGCCTGCAAGCTTGGATCTTGCATCAGCGATTTCAGTAAAAACTTCTTCTTCGTGAGTTGCATATCCCTTAACTGTGTTTACAAGATTAGGAATAAGGTCACTACGCCGCTGAAGAGTAGTTTCAACTTGTGATTGCTGCATTTTTACATCTTCTCTAAGAGTCATAAGGCTATTTGAAGTAGTAATACCCCAAGTAACAATTAAAACTATAATTGCTAAAATAATAGCAAGAATAGTAATTAATGTCTTAGAAATAGAAGATTTATTTTTCATTTAAACTCCTTAAATTAAGTGATTGTTAATTAAAAATTAGCGAGAAGCACCTCCACCACCGGAGAATCCTCCGCCAAAACTTGAAAAATTATTACCATAATTACCACGATAACTATTACTATAATTATCAAAATGATAATCTCCCGAATATTCATTATCTTTACCAGAGTAAACAACAATACCCAATAAAACAATACCCAATATAATAATACTAAATATAAAAATACCAAGTATAAAAATTATTGGTAATAAGTTTTCAGAATCTGTTTTATTAGGAGTATTATTAGTAGTTAATCCTTTGATAGAGACATTGTATTCATCAGCAAGTACATTTAGTAATGCTTCAGTGGTAAGTTTAGTAGCTTTTGTATATTTATCGTTATCACGATAAGGTACAAAATAATCATCTAGTATACGACCACATTTGGAATCATTGAGAATACCTTCAAGGCCTCTACCTACTTCAATTCTAACTTTACTGTCAGAACGTGAAAATAAAAGCAAAAGTCCATTATCAGTATCCTTTTTACCAATTCCAAGTTGATTGAAGACTTCGTGAGAATATTCTTCAATAGAGTAGCCATTTAGACTAGTGATTGATATAACTACAAATTCAACTTCAGTTTTTTCCTCCAAATCTACAAGCATTGAATTTAGGTCTTTTTCTGTTTCGTCATTAATTATGTTGTCTTGGTCATAAACGAAGACATCTTTTTTAACTTCAGGAACAGAAATATTTTCACTAATAGAGGAACATCCACTTGTAATTCCTATAATAGAAAATAAAATAAGTAGAAGTCCTATAACTGAAAATAACCGTGTTTTTCTCATAAGTACCCTTTCTTACTAGAAAATATCTAGTATAAATATAAAAATATTTATATTGTGTAGTATATCATATTTTACATAAGTATTCAATTAATCTAATTAAAATGTTGATATTTTATGTAAATTGTGCTAAAATAATCATATGTAGCTAATAGCTACCATATTAGTAGTTCTCAAGGAAAGGACAGAAAATGAATATCAAGAAAATATCTCTTGATGAAGCTAAAAAGCCTATTGTAGTTACTATTCCAGAAGGAAGAAGCTATACAGTAAGAGCAGAAGAAAGTGGTTACACAGAAGACCAAGTTTTTACAAGTGATGATTTCTCTTCACAAATCAAGGGAAATTATGTAGGACTAGTAAAAACTAAAGAGCAATTATATCATCCAATGTATGCAATTACTCCAACATTAAAACATTTGTATCTTGGTGGAATTGCAGGATATCGTAATGCTTCTGCTATCTTACATAATGTAAGTAATGCACTTCTAAATCAAGATGAATATTTGACTGTTAGAAGCATAAAAGAAGCTGATTTGGCAAAATATGACTATAAGAAAGAAAATATTACTACATTTATTAGTGGATTGGGATATTGGGTAGCATCTACAGGTACTCGGATTAGAAAGAGCTGTAAAGGAATAATGTCAGAACATCTAGTTTTAGGAAAAGTAGTTTGGGACAATATTTCAGATCCGATTATCTTTTTTAATGTTGGTAAGCAAATATTAAATTTGCCTGACCATGCTCCCATTCGTCCTGTAGTTATTTTGAATTCTGTAGTTGTTGAAGCCTAAAAGATATCTTCTGGTAGTAAATATAAAAGGTAAAAGAAAACAGACCTCTTAAATAAGGGGCCTGTTTTCTTTAAGAAATCAATTTTGTTTTAAATTTGATACTTTATGTAAAATATGGTATAATATAAATAGTTCGTTAAGTAAACGAATTATTGTTTATTCATTTATTACCATTATTTTGGTAATAAACAAAGATTAGGAGAATATAATGGCAACATTTGTTAAGTACTTTTACCCTGAAGGACAAGAGTTCGTTAAGGAAGTACCTGCAAGGGTAATTCAAAGACCTGGAGCTGCAATTGCCTGTCAGTTCTTTGACAGGGAAGAAAAAGATGGCAAGCTGGGAAGGCCGATAAATGTAAGTGAAATCATTTACATCGAAAGAGAAAGAGGATTTCTAAATTGGCTTAAGAGGCTCATTGCTAACTTTTAAAGCAGCTTAAGGTCTCCTGAAAAAAGAGCTACGTTCTATTTAGAATGTGGCTCTTTAAAAATGAAATGAAAACATATGAATAAAAAGAAAACTTCCTAATAGAATTTATTAGGAGGTTTTTTATGAGTGAGGTAAAACTATCTAGTAAAAGAAAAATGAGGAATATGTTATTTGTATGTTTCTTAGTATTAATATGTTTAATAGGAAGACTTGGATTTATTCAATTTGTACAAGGGGCAGAATTAAGTACGATGGCATATAGACAACAAACATTAGATAGAAATGTAAATCCTAAAAGAGGAACAATATATGATGCAACAGGGAAAAATGCAATAGCTGTAAGTAGTACAGTGGAAACAGTAACAGTAAATCCAGGAAATATAGCAAAAGAAGATAAAGAAAAAGTGGCTAAAGAACTTTCAAGTTTATTTGAATTAGATTATGAAACAGTTCTAAAAAAAGTAAATAAAAGGAGTTCAATAGAAACTATTGTAAAAAAAGTTGATAAAGAAAAAACAGATGAATTAAGAAAATGGATGGAAGAAAATAATATTATGACAGGAATAAATATAGATGAAGATACAAAAAGATATTACCCATATAATAATTTAGCATCACAAATTATAGGATTTTGTGGAAGTGATAATCAAGGATTAGACGGAATAGAAGCAAAATATGAAGAAGAATTAAAAGGAACAAAAGGGAGTATACAAAGACATGCTGATGCTAAAGGAGGAGAAATAGGAGAAGAAGGAGAAAATTATGTATCAGCAGTAGATGGAAATGATTTAGTTCTGACAATAGATTTAACAATTCAATCAATTGTAGAAAAGTATTTAGAAGAAGTTTGTATTGATAATGAATGTACAGATGGAGGAAGTATAGTTGCAATGAATCCACAAAATGGTGATATATTAGCTATGGCAAATTATCCGTCATATAACTTGAATGAACCATATGAACCTTATACTGATGAATTAAAAGTTACATGGGATAGTTTATCTCAAGATGAAAAAACCAAAAATTTACAAGCTGTTTGGAGAAATAAGGCAATTGCAGATACATATGAGCCAGGTTCTGTATTTAAGTTAATTACAGCTTCAGCAGCATTAGAAGAAGGAATTACTGATACAGATAATGAAGGAGAATTTACATGTACAGGAGGAATTGATATAGCAGGTGTTAGAATAAAATGTTGGAGATATTATAGACCACATGGAAGTGAGAGTTTAAGGCAAGCATTAATGAATTCTTGCAATCCTGTTTTTATAGGTCTTGGACAAAAAATAGGTGTTGAAAAATATTATAGTTATTTAGAAAAATTTGGATTACTGAAAAAAACAGGAATTGATTTACCAGGAGAAGCAGGAAGTATATTTCTTGCAAAAGATAAAGTAGGGCCGGTAGAACTTGCAACAATAAGTTTTGGTCAAAGATTTGAAATAACTCCAATTCAACTAGTAACTGCAGTATCTAGTATTGCAAATGGAGGAACAAGTGTAAAGCCAAGAGTTGTAAAACAAATAATAAATAGTGAAACTAAAGAAGTAACAGATGTTCCAGTAGAAAATAATGGAACAGTAATATCAAAAGAAACATCAGAAAAAGTATTAAGTATGATGGAATCAGTAGTATCAGAAGGAACAGGTAAAAATGCAAAAGTTGCAGGATATAGAATAGGAGGGAAAACTGGAACATCAGAAGATGGTGTAAATACTAATAAATATGTAACTTCATTTTTAGGAGTTGCATCAATAGATAATCCACAAATAGTTTTATTAGTTACATTATATAATCCAACAGGAGAAGGAGGACATCAAGGAGGAGGTGTTGCTGCACCAGTAGGCGGTCAGATTTTTAGTGAAGTCTTACCATATTTAGAAGTTACAAAAACAAGTACAGAAGAAGAAACAGTAGAGCAAGTTCAAACTCCAGATGTATTAGGTAAAACGTTAAAAGAAGCTGAAAAAATATTAAAAGAAAGTGGATTAGAGGCAAGCTTTGGAAATTTATCAGAAGACATAGATAAAGAAAATACTTATATAAAAGAGCAAACACCAAGTGCAGGGATAGTAGTTAATAAAGGAAGTAAAATATATTTAAAATAAGATAGATTTTTTCTAAAAGTTGTGGTATAGTAATGTAGGAAGAAAGGAGCAAAAAATGGAAAAAGAAAATTGTTTTAATCTAAATTTAGTAAATTTAAGTAAAAAAGGAGAAATAATAGAGACTATATTAATAGGTTTATTTGCACTATTTACACCATTTATAATACCACAACTTTTAGAACTAATTGCAGGAAAGACTAGTTTTATAGCAACAAATTCTCAATATGTGGTAGGTAGTATTGTAAATATTGCACTTATTTTAGCAGGAATTAACATTAAAGGAAATAAAAAGATAATAGGAATAATTACTCTTCCAAGTATATCAGCAATTTGTAGTGGATTTATATTTAAAACAGCATCTATATATACTGTTTATATGATACCAGCAATTTGGCTTGGAAATTTTGCCTTAATATATTTATATAGAAAGATTTTTGTAGAAAAAAAGAAAAACTATATATTAGCATCTGTAGTAGCTATTTTAGTAAAAGTTGCAATAATATTCTTTGGATTTAACTTACTTACTTGGATTAGTGTTATACCAGGAGAAGGAAAAGTATTCCAAGCATTACAACTATCAATGGGAATGAATCAATTAATTACAGCTACAATTGCTGCGGTTATAAGTTATGGAGTTGTTTTACTTATGAAAAGAAAAAAAGACCTATACAAAGAAGAACAATAGTTATATAATATATAGGTAAAAAAATAAAGGATTATTAAAATCGAAAGGATTAAAAATATGAATTTAAAAAGTTTATTAATTGGATTAGAAGGTTTAAAGGCAAAAGGAAACCTAGATATTGATATAAAAGGAATTGCATGTAATTCAAAAGAAGTTAAAGAAGGATATCTATTTGTTGCAATAAAAGGCTTTGAAACTGATGGTCATATATATATAGAAGAAGCTTTAAAAAATGGAGCTATTGCAATATTAATAGAAGAAGGTTGTGATTTAAAATCATTTAAAGTAACAAGTGATACAACTGTAATCATGGCAAAAGACACAAGAGAAGCTTTAGCAATTATATCTAATAATTATTATGATAATCCATCTAGAAAATTTAAATTAATAGGAGTAACAGGAACTAAAGGAAAAACAACAACAACATATATGATAAAAGAAATATTGGAAAGGGCAGGAAAAAAAGTAGGCTTAATTGGAACAATAGAAACATATATAAATGGAAAGAAAATAAAAAATAATGATAGAACTACACCAGAAAGTCTAGAATTACAAGAATTATTTAGTAAAATGGTAGAAACAGGTGTAGAAGTTGTTGTTATGGAAGTATCATCACAAAGTTTAAAATTACATAGAGTAAGTGGATGTGATTTTGATATAGGTGTATTTACAAACTTTTCAGAAGACCATATAAGCAAAAATGAGCATCCAACAATGGAAGATTATTTACAATCAAAATTGAAATTATTCGAAATGTGTAAAGAAGGAATAGTAAATGCTGATGATATACAAGGTTCAAAAATACCGAAACTATTTCCAGATAAACAATTTACTACATTTGGAATAGATAATTATGCTAATTTAGTTGCAAAAGATATTACAGTAACAAACTCATATGTAGATTTTAAAGTAAAATTAACAAATGTAAATGAGAGAGTAAAAACAGGAATTCCAGGAAGATTTAGTGTATATAATTCACTAGCTTCTATATGTGTTGCTAAAAAGTTTGGAGTAGATTCAGAAGTTATAAAACAAGCTTTATTAGAGGTAAGAGTACCAGGAAGGTCTGAGATGGTAGATAATAAATTAGAACTTCCTATTATGATAGATTATGCTCATACACCAGAAAGTTTACAAAATATATTACAAGCAGTTAAAACATATACTCCAGGGAAAGTTGTTTCAGTATTTGGGTGTGGAGGAGATAGGGATTCTGCAAAAAGACCACAGATGGGAGAAATATCAGGAAGAATTGCAGAATATACAATTATAACATCAGATAATACAAGGTCTGAAGACCCAGCAGAAATTGCTAAACAAATAGAAAAAGGAATCAAAAAGACTAAAGGCAAATATGAAATAATATTAGATAGAAAAGAAGCAATAAGAAAAGCAATCAGTATGGCAACTAAAAGAGACATTGTTGTATTAACAGGAAAAGGACATGAGACATATCAGGAAATAAAAGGTAAAAGATACCCATTTGATGAAAGAGAAATTGTAAGAGAAATAATTAAAGAAAAGAAATAAAACATAAGAAAGGTTTAGAGAAAATGAAATTAGAAACATCACTGCTAATCATAGCGTTTGTAGTAACAGTTATTTTAGGTATGATAATTATTCCGATATTAAGAAAATTAAAGGTAGGGCAAATAGAAAGAGATGATGGTCCAAAATCTCATTTAAAAAAGCAAGGAACACCAACAATGGGTGGAATTATGATGATAGTTTCTATGATTATCATGATAACAGGGACATATATATATTTAACTTTAAATGACCAAGTACAAATAGCACATAAAATATTACCAATATTATTATTAACAATAGGATTTGGATTAATAGGATTTATTGATGATTTTAAGAAATTAGTATTAAAAAATACTAAAGGTTTAAAACCTAGTTATAAAATGCTTGGATTGTTAATTATATCAGTAGCGTATGTTATTTATTTAGTATATGGCTTGCATTTAGGAACACAAACTTATATACCAATTGCAAAAACATTTATAGAATTACCAATATATATTTATATTCCATTTGCAATACTTGTAATATTAGCGACAACAAATGCAATAAATTTAACAGATGGAATTGATGGACTATCATCTAGTGTAAGTGCAATTATAATTACATGTTTAACTATTATAGGAATATTATTTGGACAATATGAAATATCAATATTTGGAACTGTAGTAATAGGAGCAGTACTTGGATTTTTAATGTTTAATTTACATCCTGCAAAGGTGTTTATGGGTGATACTGGTTCACTATTATTAGGTGGAGTTATTTCAGCTATGGCACTTTATTTAAAAATGCCTCTTTTATTAATAGTAATTGCTTTAGTTCCAGTAATAGAAACATTATCAGTTATAATCCAAGTTGCGTATTTTAAGAAAACAGGAAATAGAGTATTTAAAATGACTCCAATTCATCATCATTTTGAATTATCAGGTTGGAAAGAAAATAAAATTGTTATAGTATTTAGCCTTATTACTTTAGTATTATGCATAATTGGACTAATGATAATATAAAATTATATAAGGGAAAACAAAAGTAAAGGAAGGAAGAAAGTAAATGGCAAAAAATAAAAAAGAAAGAACTTTTTCAAGCTTTGTAAATAATCCAATAGATTTTACTTTATTAATAACTATTTTGCTATTATTATCAATAGGTTTAGTAATGGTACTTTCAGCTAGTTCACCATCAGCATTAGCTGAAGACGGAAATAGTTATTCATATTTTTCAAAGCAATTAATTTTTGCAATTTTAGGAATAATAGCAATGTTATTCATTTCTAAAATTGATTATAGGTTTTATCAAAAATTTTATAAACATGCATGGGTAATAGCGTTTATTTTATTAGCACTAGTACTTGTTGCAGGTAGAGAAATAAATGGTGCCAAAAGATGGATTTATATAACAGATACATTGTCATTTCAGCCTTCCGAAATAGTAAAACTTTTGATGATTATCTTTTATGCAGGAATATTAGTAAAAAATAGAGACCAACTTAATCTTTATGGAAAAGGTTTTATAAAACATATGTGCTTTTTAACACCAATCATATTATTACTATTGTTACAACCACATTTTAGTGCTTCAATTGTAATAATAGGAATTTGTTCAATAATGATGATAATGGCAGGCTGTAAGTTTTGGCACTTTTTGGCAACAGGTGGAATTGTTGGAATTCCAGCAATGATATTTTTAATAGTAAAAGAGCCATATCGTTTACAAAGGGTAATAACATTTTTAAATCCATGGCAAGACGCAACAGGAGATGGTTGGCAGGTTATACAAAGTTTGTATGCAATAGGTTCAGGAGGACTATTTGGAGCAGGGCTTGGTGAAAGTAAACAAAAATATTTATATATACCAGAACCACATAATGATTTTATTTTTTCTATATTAGGTGAAGAATTAGGATTTATTGGTTGTGCTGTTGTAATAATTCTATTTGCTATATTTATTTGGAGAGGAATATTAATTGCAATGAAAGCACCAGATATGTTTGGAAGCTTAGTTGCAATAGGAATTACAGCATTAGTTGCAATACAAGTTATAATAAATATTGCAGTTGTAACATCTTCAATGCCAGCAACAGGAATGCCACTCCCATTCTTTAGCTACCGGTGGAACGGCTCTGTTTATACTGTTATGTGAAATGGGAATATTGTTAAATATATCAAGAGCTTCGGCTAAAAATTAGATTCTTTAAGAAAGAGGGATAAAAATGAGAGTAATAATAGCAGCGGCAGGAACAGCAGGACATATAAATCCGGGGTTAGCTATAGCAAATAAAATAAAAAAGGAAGAACCTAATTCAAAAATAATATTTATAGGAACAACAAGGGGACTAGAAAATGATTTAGTCCCTAGAAATGGTTATGAGTTAAAAACTATAGATGCATATGGTTTAAGTAAAGAAATTTCAATAGATAATTTAAAGAAAATGTATAAAACTTTAAAAGGTTTTGGAGAAGCCAAAAAGATAATAAAAGAATTTAAACCAGATATAGTAATAGGAACTGGTGGATATATTTGTGGTGCTACAATAATGGCAGCAAGCAAACTAAAAATTCCTACATTATTACATGAAAGTAATGCTTTCCCAGGTAAGGCTGTTAAAATGTTAGCTAAAAAAACTAATACTATATTAGTTTCTTTTAAAGATGCAGTAAGTAGGATAAAAGGTTGTTCAAATGTTGTATTTACCGGAACACCGGTTAAGATAAAGAAAATAAATTATTCAAAAGAGCAAAAAGAAAAGATAATTAAAGAAACAGGTTTAAATTTAGAAAAACCACTTGTATTAATCTTTGGTGGCAGTCAAGGAGCTAAGAAAATTAATGATACAATTGTAGAAATTATAGAAAACAAAATGAATAATAATTATCAAATGATTTGGGCAACAGGGCCTAAACAATATGATATTATTAAACAAGATTTAGAAAAAAATAGTATTGATATAGAAAATTTAAAAAATATAAAGGCATATCCTTATATTTATAATATGGAAGAACTTATGAATGTTGTAGATATAATTGTTGCAAGAAGTGGAGCAATGACTATTACAGAAATATCTAATTTAGGAAAACCATCTATTTTAGTTCCATTACCAAATGTTAGTCATAATCATCAATTATACAATGCAAAAGCATTAGAAAAAATAGGGGCAGCCAAAATCATTTTAAATGATGAGATAGATGGAAAAAAATTAAATGACACAATTATGGAAATGATAAAAGATAAGAAAGAACTATTAGAAATGGGTAAAAATGCATATAGTATTTCTACAGCAGATGCAGAAGAAAAAATCTATAAGGAGATTAAAAAATTGGTAAAATAGAGGGTAAAAAATGATTAAGAATATACAGTTTAAAATTATATTAATATTCTTTTTAGTTGGAATAATTATAATAGGAGGATTAAGTATTTTTTATATACATTCTTTGGATTATTTGCAAGTAGAAGAATTATCACAAAAAGTTGCACAGTTAAAAATAAATACAGCTATAGCATTAACAATATGTACGGTTGTTTTTGCTATTATTGGTTGCTTAATTGCTGTGTTTCTTTCAAGATATGTAATTTATCCTATTAATAAATTAATAAAAAGTGCAGAGAAAATAGCAGAAGAAGATTCTGGAAATAAGAAAAAGACTAAGAAGAAAGTAGAAGTCGAAAATTTAGAAAATGTATTAGGGTTAATGACAACTGAATTAAAAGAAAAATTAAGTGAGGTTTCAACACAAAAAAATCAGATAGAAACAATTCTTTTACATATGACAGATGGAATTATAGCATTTAATAGAGAAGGAGAAATTATTTTAATAAATCCAGCTGCTAAAAAGTTTTTAGGAATAAGACCAGAAGATGAAACTTTTGATGATATATTTAAAAAATTTGATGTAAATATTAATATGGAAAAAATTATTTATTTAGAAAATTGGACATCAACGGAACAAAGAATACAAGTAAATGATAAATATGTAAATGTATTTTTTGCACCATTTAAAAATGAAACAGAAAGGCCAGATGGCGTAATTGCAGTTATCCAAGACATTACAGAACATGTAAAATTAGATAATATGCAAAAAGAATTAGTCGCAGATGTATCACATGAATTAAAAACGCCAATTACTTCAATTATGGGATATGCAGATACTTTATTAGAAGGAGAATATGATAAAGAAACACAAACTAAATTCTTAAATGTAATTGCAACAGAAGCAAGAAGAATGGCAAGATTAGTTACTGATTTACTTACACTTTCTAGATATGATAATAATAAAAAGAATATTAGAAAAGAATCATTTGATTTAGGAGATTTGGTTAAAAAATGCCAGGACAAGCTAGCAATTGAGATAAAGAAAAAGCATCATAAAGTGGATTGCTTTGTAACAGCAGATGTGCCACCAGTTTATGCCGATAAATATGATATAGAAAGAGTTATTTTAAATGTTTTAACAAATAGTATTAAATACACTCCAGATGGTGGAGAGATTAAAATATATGTTGGCTTTGTTTATAATGATGCATATATTAAAATATTTGATAATGGTATAGGCATTCCAGAAGAAGATTTAGGAAGAATTTTTGAGAGATTTTATAGAGTTGATAAAGCTCGTACAAGAGAAATGGGAGGAACTGGTTTAGGACTTTCTATTGCAAAGGAAATACTTGATAAAAATGGTGGAAGCATTGATATTAAGAGTGTAGTAGGACAAGGTACAGAGGTTGTAATTAGAATTCCTACTAAGGAAACAGAATAATATTGTTGCTAATTTACATTTTTTAGTGTATAATAAAGAAGTTAATAAACAAAGGAGAGATAAATTTGAATTCAACAGTTAAAGAAGTATTAGAATGGGTATATTGTATTATTATTGCTTTAGTATTAGCAATGTTATTTCGTTATTTTATAGGAACACCAACAATAGTAAAAATGGAGTCTATGAAACCAACATTAGAACAAGACCAAAGATTATGGCTAAATAGATGGGGAAGAACTACTAAAACATTACCAGAAAGAGGACAAATAATTACATTTGAAGAACCAGCAAAATTAGAATATACAGAATCTGAAATAGATGAATCTAATCCAGTTGCAAAATATGAAGAAAGAAAAGGATGGGATTGGTTTGTTAAAAACTTCTTGGAAATAGGAAAAAGAAGTTACATTAAAAGAGTAATAGCACTTCCAGGTGAACATGTTCAAATAAAAGAAGGAAAAGTATATATAAATGATAAAGAATTAGAAGAACCATACTTACAACCAGGAATAGTAACAGATGTTATAGGGCCAGGATTTGATGATTTTGTTGTTCCTGAAAATTGTGTATTTGCAATGGGAGATAACAGAAACCATAGTACAGATTGTAGAGCATTTGGATGTATTCCATTAGAAAAAATAGAAAGTACAGTAGCATTAAGAATATGGCCATTAGATAAATGGGGAAAAGTAGAGTAGGTAAATATTATGTTTGAAAATATTCTAGGAAATGATAAAATAAAAGAACTGCTAGAAACATCAATTAAGAATAATAAAGTATCACATAGTTATTTATTTGTAGGAATGTCTGGAATAGGAAAAAAGATGATAGCAAAAGAATTTTCCAAAGCAATACTTTGTTTAAATGAAAATAAATATTGTAATAAATGTAAATCATGTATAGAATTTGACTCAAATAATAATCCGGATTTCTTTTGCTTAGAGCCAGACGGAAATAGTATAAAAATAGATATGATAAGAGAATTACAAAAAAATATACAAGAAAAACCCATTATTTCAAGCAGAAAAGTGTATATTATAAACGATGCAGATAAAATGACAAAGGATGCACAAAATTGTTTATTAAAAACTCTAGAAGAGCCACCAGAATTTGCAAGTATAATATTAGTAGGAGAAAATGAAAATGAATTTTTAGCAACTATAAAATCAAGGTGTATGATACTACATTTTAATCCTATTGATGATGAACAAATGAAAGATTATTTAATTAAAAACTATAATATGCAAGTAAGTAGTAATCAGTTAGATTTATTCCAAGGAAGTATAGGAAAAGCAATTTCATTAAAAGATAAACAAGATATATATTTAAAAGTAGAAGAGTTAATAGAAAATATGGAAAATAAGAATATAATAGACTTAGTAAAACAAGCAGAAATCTTGTACAAGTCTAAAGATGAAATTTATGAAATGTTAGATTATATAAATATTATTTTACTAAAGAAAGCAAAAATGGATGAAAGATACACAAATTGTATACAAATTGTGGAAAATACTAAAAGAAGATTAAATCAAAATGCAAATTATGATATGAGTATAGATAATATGTTATTTAATATGTGGGAGGAAATAATTTGAAAAATATAATAGGTGTTAGATTTAAAAAATTAGGTAAAATATATTTTTTTAATCCAAAAAACTTAAAAGTAAGAAAAGGGACTAAAGTTATAGTAGAAACAGCTCAAGGGGAAGAATATGGAGAAGTTGTAATTCCAAATCGCTTTATAGATGATGAAAAAATAATAGCACCACTAAAAAAAGTAATTAGAATTGCAAATGGAAGAGACCATAGACATTTTGAAGAATGTAGAAGAAAAGAAAAAGAAGCTTTTGATGTTTGTCAAAAGAAAATAAAAGAACATCATTTAGAAATGACATTAACAGATGTTGAATATAAATTTGATAATAGTAAGATTTTATTTTATTTTACAGCTAATGGTAGAATTGACTTTAGAGAATTAGTAAAAGATTTAGCAGCTATTTATAAAACTAGAATAGAATTAAGGCAAATAGGAGTAAGAGATGAAGTTAAAAGAATAGGTGGAAACGGAGTTTGTGGTAGAGAACTTTGTTGTTGTTCTTTTTTAAGAGACTTTGAAGCTGTATCAATAAAAATGGCAAAAGAACAAAATTTATCATTAAATCCAAGTAAAATATCTGGAAATTGTGGAAGACTTATGTGTTGCTTAAAATATGAAAATGAAGTTTATGAAGAAAAATTAAAAAGACTTCCAAGTATTGGAGCAATTGTTTTAACTCCAGATGGCGAAGGAGAAGTAGATTATATAGAAACGCTAAGGGAAATTATAAGAGTAAAGGTAAAAGATGGGGACAATTTTGTTTCTAAAAAATATCCAGCAAGTGATATTAAAATAATAAAAGATAATAAAGCAGAAAAAGTTGATGAAGAAGAAATTGAACATAAAGAAGAATTGGAAGAGTTAGAAAAACTAGAGGAAGAAGATAAAAAAATGGAAATGAGTGAAGACAGGTATTAAACCTGTTTTTTAAAATAAGGAGTACTGTCGTGAAAGTATTAACAATAAAGCAACCATGGGCAAGTTTGATAATAGAAGGATATAAAAGATTTGAGTTTAGAAGTTGGAAAACTAATTATAGAGGAGAATTATTAATACATGCAGGGAAAAGTATAGATAAAGAAGCATATGAAAGACTAAAAGGTTATTTAAAAGAAATGCCATTAGGTAAAATAATAGGAAAAGTAGAATTAGTTGATTGCATAAAAACAACACCAGAGTTCTTTGAAGAAAGAGTAAAAGAAAATAAGGATATTTATTCTAAGAGTATATTTAAAGAAGAATATGCATGGCAGGTTGAATTAAAAGAAAAGTTTGATAATCCAATAGAGGTAAAAGGAAAACTAGGCTTATGGAATTATTAATAAAAAAATATATTTAAGTAGGAACAAAAATCCTACTTTTTATTTTTAAAAAATGGTATACTTTGCAGTATTTGAAAAAATGGACATATAATGGTATAATCTTATTACTAAAAACTTTCTAGTAAAGCTTTAGAAAATAAAAATAAAGTAAAATTATTTCGCACGAAAAGAAAAATTGCAATAAAATAAAAAGTAGGAGATGAATATGGAAAATAATGAAATAACAAAAAAAGCTAATGAAAATAAGATTAAAAGCAAAATACCAAAGATAAAGCTTCATAAAATAATAAAATATATAGTTATTGCAGTAATATTAATCGTAGTATTTTCTTCAGGAGTATTTTTTAGTTCAGTAATTAATGGACAAACGAAAACTACAAAACTAGGATTTGAAGATGCTGGAGAATTAGTAACGCAAACGGCTTATATGACAATAGTAAGAGATACGGAAGAACATAGAGAGTTTTTTGATTTATTTCAAATACCATTTACACAAAGTAGACAGATATTTAGTTATGATATACAAATAGATGCATCTATTGATTTTTCTAAAATTACAAATACAATAGATGATGATAAAAAAGAAATAAAAATAGAAATGCCACATGCCAAAATATATAAAGCAACAATAGACAATGATTCTTTAAAAGTGTATTTAGATAAAGAAAGTTTATTCTCAAGAATAGATTTAACTGAGCATAATGAAGCAGTAAAAGAAATGAAAGAACAAGGAATCGAAGATGCAAAAGCAAATGGTATTTTAGAATTAGCAGAAAAAAATGCCGAAAGTTTAATTGGTACTTTTTTGAAAACTAATGATAAAATTAAAAATTATAATATAACATTCGAATATAAAGGAGAATGATTGATGGATAAAATTAAAAAGATAATTAAAATTATACTTCGAATATTAATATGTATAATAGTTTTAATAATACTTATGTATATAATACTAGCTTTTACTAGATAAAAAAGATTATCATTGGAGTGAACTAAAATTATCAGATAAATAAGTTTAATAATTAGTGTTCACTTCAAATTTTGAATACTTTGGAAATATTTGACATTTTTAAGAGGATTTGTTATAATATGATTGTTATTTCAATTGTAATTTTTATTCTATTAAAAAATCCCAATTAATAAAAATAAAAAACAAAGGAGGAGATATTATAAAAGATATTATAATTATTGGAACATCTAGAAGTGGAAAGACAACACTTGCAAATAAAATATTAAAAAAATTTCATTATACATTAATTGATGCAGATGCAATTAGAGAAGTTATTGCAGAATTAAAGGGAAAGGTAATGTATAAAGATTTTGAAGACCAAATGGAAGAATCACAAAAAAACATACAATTAAGTCAAAAAATAGTGAAATCATTATACTATAATATGCAAAAGGATTTAAGAAAAGACAATATTGGAATTATAATAGATGATACAGACTTAAGTATAGAAGAATGTAGTAAAAAATATGGAAATAAAAATAACATAATATATTGTTTAGGAACAAGTGAAATAAGTCCAGAAGAAATGGAAAAAAGGATAATAGAGCATGATACGGAAGATGATTGGAGTATGTATATACCAAGAATAATGCGTTCTATGTTATGCGAGAATATAATAAGAGATAGCAAAAAGAACAAAATAAAATGTGAAAAATTTAATAACATTAAATATATAGAAACATCACAAAATAGAGAGGAAGTTTTAAATCAAGTAGTTAAAGATTTAGAATATATAATTTAAAATAATTAAATTACAATTGAAGTAATTCTATATTTAGGATAGGAAAAAAAGTGGTAATAATAAAGAAAAATACTATTTTTTAACCTGTCCTAAAATGCTTTGAAAAAATGAAAAGACTTACTGGTCAAATTGTATAAATGTTCTTGACAATAAAACGTTTTGGGAATATACTAAGCTTGTGAAAAAATATATATAAAATTTGAAAAAGGAGGCTATAACGGATATGAGTAACATGATAGAAATTAGATGGCACGGTAGAGGTGGACAAGGTGCTAAAACAGCTTCTTTACTCTTAGCAGATGCAGCATTTAACACGGGAAAATACATTCAAGGATTTCCAGAATATGGACCTGAAAGAATGGGAGCACCAATTACAGCTTATAACAGAATAAGTGATGAACCTATTACAATTCACAGTAATATCTATTATCCAGATTATGTTGTAGTTGTAGATGATACTTTACTTGAGTCAGTGGATGTAACATCAGGGCTAAAAGAAGATGGAGCAATATTAATTAATACAACAAAGCCAGAAGATGTATTGAAAAAAGAGTTGAAAGGATATAAAGGAGATATTTATACATTAGATGCAAGAAAAATATCTTTAGAAACATTAGGTAGATATTTTCCAAATACTCCTATGCTTGCTGGTATAGTAAAAATAAGTGGAATAATGACAGATGAAGAATTAATAGAAGATATGAAAGGCTCTTTTAAACATAAATTTGCTAAAAAACCAGAAGTTATTGATGGAAATATGAAAGCTTTAGAAATGGCACTAAAGGAGGTTAAAAAACTATGACAAATATAGATTCTAATACACCTATGGAAAAAATGACAATGGGTGGAAATATTTATGAGGCAGGAAATGCAAGAGAATTTAAGACAGGAGATTGGAGAAGTGTAAGACCAGTTTTCTTAAGTGAAAAATGTAAACAATGTGGACTTTGTTTTGCAGTTTGTCCAGATGATGCTATTCCTGTTGGATGTGACCAAAAAAGAGGAGACTTTAATTATGATTATTGTAAAGGATGTGGCGTATGTGCAAAAACATGTCCATTTGGAGCAATTGAAATGAAAGAAGAAGAATAAAAATAGAAAGGAAGAAAGAATATGAGTATAAGAGAAAGATTAAGTGGTAATGAAGCAGCAGCAACAGCTATGAAACAAATTAATCCAGACGTAGTTGCAGCATTTCCTATTACACCATCAACAGAAATACCTCAATATTTTTCAACATTTGTAGCAAATGGTGCAGTAGATACTGAGTTTGTTGCGGTTGAAAGTGAGCATAGTGCTATGTCAGCTTGTATTGGTGCAGAAGCAGCAGGCGCAAGAGCAATGACAGCAACATCAGCAAATGGATTATCATTAATGTGGGAAATGATTTATATAGCTTCAAGTTTAAGATTACCAATAGTTCTATCTTTAGTAAATAGAGCTGTATCAGGACCATTAAATATCCATAATGACCATTCAGATGCAATGGGAGTACGTGATAGCGGTTGGATAATGTTATTTTCAGAAAACAACCAAGAAGCATATGATAATACTTTAATGGCTCATAGAATTGCAGAAAATGAAAAAGTAATGTTACCATTAATGGTATGTCAAGATGGATTTATTACTTCACATTCTATTGAAAATATAGAATTAGTAGAAGATGATAAGGTAAAAGAGTTTGTAGGAGAATATCATCCAAAACATTATTTATTAAATCAAGATGAACCAATTGCAGTAGGACCATTAGATGTTCAAAGTTATTTATTTGAACATAAAGCTCAACAAGCAGAAGCAATGAAAAATGCGAAACAAGTAATCTTAGATGTTGCTAAGGATTTTGAAAAAATGACTGGTAGAAAATATGGATTATTTGAAGAATATAAAATGGATGACGCTGAAGTTGCAATTGTTTGTATGAACTCAACAGCAGGAACTACAAAAGCAGTTGTAAATAAATTAAGAGAGCAAGGTAAAAAAGTTGGTCTATTAAAGCTTCGTGTATTTAGACCATTCCCAGTAGATGAAGTAGCTGAAGCTTTAAGTCATTTAAAAGCAGTAGCAATACTTGATAAAGCAGATTCATTAAATGCTGCAGGTGGAGCATTATTTGAAGATGTGACATCAGCTATGTATGTAAATAAAAAACAAGTACCAGCTGTAAATTATATTTATGGTATTGGTGGTAGAGATACTAGAGCAGATGAAATAGAAAAAGTTTATAATGATTTATTTGAAATTGTTAAAACAGGAGAAGTTAAAAATCCTTATAGATATTTAGGATTAAGAAAGGAGGCTGAAGACTAATGCCTTATAATGTTAAAGAAGTAGTAGCAACAAAACCTTCAAGATTTACATCAGGACATAGAATGTGTGCTGGTTGTGGAGCTCCACCAGCAGCTAGAATGATAATGAGAGCTTTAAAACCAGAAGACCATGCAGTAGTTGCAGTAGCAACAGGTTGTATGGAGGTTTCAACATTCATGTATCCATATACTTCATGGACGGATTCATTTATTCATACAGCTTTTGAATGTGCAGGAGCAACTCTTTCAGGTGCAGAAGCTGCTTATAAATCTATGAAGAAACAAGGAAAGATAAATAATACAACAAAATTTATTGCTTTTGGTGGAGATGGAGGAACTTATGATATAGGTCTTCAAAGTTTATCAGGAGCAATGGAACGTGGACATGATATGGTTTATGTATGTTATGATAATGGTGCATACATGAATACAGGTATTCAACGTTCATCAGCAACACCTCATTTTGCTGATACAACAACATCACCAGCAGGAACAGTTATTCCTGGAAAGATGCAACAAAGAAAAGACTTAACAAATATAATGGCGGGTCATCATTTACCATATGTTGCTCAAACTGTGGGTTATATGAATTTCAAAGATTTATATGAAAAAGCAGAAAAAGCAATTTATACAGAGGGACCATGTTTCTTAAATGTATTAGCACCATGCCCAAGAGGATGGGGATATCCAACAGATATGTTGATGCAAATTAATAAATTAGCTGTAGAAACATGTTATTGGCCATTATTTGAAGTTATTGATGGTAAATATAAGATTAATTATAAACCAACTAAGAAATTACCTGTAGAAGAATTCTTAAGACCACAAAAGAGATTTAAACATATGTTTAAACCAGGTAATGAGTGGATGATTGAAGAATTCCAAAAAGAAGTAGATAGAAGATGGGATGAGTTATTAAAATTAGAAGAAATCACAAATAGAGAATAATTTGTGCATAAGATTTTTTAGGAGGTGAATTAGATGGCTTATAAAATAACAGATAAATGTATTGCTTGTGGTGCTTGTGCTGCTGAATGTCCAGTAGGTTGCATTTCACAAGGTGATAGCAAATTCGAAATCGATAGCTCAGCTTGTATCTCTTGTGGTACATGCGCAGGTGTTTGCCCAGTTGGAGCACCTGAGGAAGAATAATTAAATAGTAAAATAAAAATTAGCTCTCATAGATTATATATTTATGAGAGTTTTTTTGTATAGAGATTGATAAGGACCAATAGATAATTTGTTATAAAAAGTGGATTATTAATGTTAAATGTGATAAAATTTACTAAAATTAATAAGAAGAGGTATGAAAATGACAGAAAAGATAAGACCATTTGTAAAATGGGCAGGAGGAAAAGGAAGTTTAATACCACAATTAAATAAATTTTATCCATATGACTTAAAAAATAGAGTAATAGGAAGGTATATAGAGCCATTTGTAGGTGGAGGAGCAGTATTAATAGATATATTACAAAAGTACAATATAAAAGAAGCATTTGCCTTTGATATAAATAAAGATTTAATAAATTCATATAATGTAATAAAAAACAATGTGGATGAATTAATAACTATTTTAAAAGAAATAGAGACACAGTACTTAAAATTAGAAAAAGAAGGAAGAAAAAAATATTTTTATATTGTACGTGAAAAATATAATAATTATACAATAGAAGAAAATGAGACGAAGATTCAAAGGGCGGCACAGTTTGTATTCTTAAATAGAACGTGCTTTAATGGTTTATATAGAGTAAATAAAAGTGGAAAATTCAATGTGCCTATTGGAAGTTATAAAAATCCAACCATATGTGATGAACAGAATTTGAAAAACTTATCTAAATTAATACAAAATGTACAGTTTGAATGTGGTGATTATAAAAATAGCATAAAATATGTAACTAAAAATACATTTGTATATTTTGATCCACCATATAGACCACTTAATATTACATCTGGATTTACATCATATACAAAAGAGGATTTTAATGATGATGACCAGAAAGAATTAGCGAAATTATATAAAATGTTAGATGGACGTAATGCAAAGTTAATGCTTAGTAATTCTAATCCTAAAAATATAAATAAAGAAGATAATTTTTTTGATAATCTATATAAAGGATTTAATATTAATGAAATATATGCAAATAGAATGATAAATTCAAAAGCAGATGGTAGAGGAAAAATATCAGAAATAGTAGTAACAAATTATAATAATACATATAGTAAAGGAATGGAGAATGAAATGGAAAGAATAAAGAAATTTGAAGATGGCTCATTTTTAGAATATGATGATGGTAGGTTTGATAAATGGTGTGTTTATTATACAGATAGTAATGGTAATAGAAAAGCTCCAAAAGATACAGATTATTTTGAAGATTTATATAATTTTTCAAAAAAATATGGTAATGAGAGAATATATTCTGATTATGTAAGAATATATAATAAAACAAATAAGTATATAGAAGAAGAAACAATATCTTATATTGAACAAATAGCAAAAGTATATGAATTGCTCGATAGAATGGAAATAGAAAAAATATTTATGATATTATACATGGGAATGATAGAAGAAGAGAATAAAGAACGAACTAAACTTGGTAAAAGAATAAAAAGATTAGGAGTTCATGCACTTTTAGTTGAAAATAGACCTATAAAAGAATCAGCAACTTTCATGACAGGTAAAAAATGGCAGTTGCTTGGTAAATTATGTAAGGAAAGAGGCTTTTAAATTAAACAATTATAGAATATATAAAGACAAAAAATATTGGATAAGTAATATGTAATTTGAAGAATTAGGAAAAGAAAATAATTACAGAAAAAAGAATTGGAAATATATTATGTGACAAAAAAGATGAAATTGATTTAGAAATAGACAGGGTTATAAGAGAAAAAACAAAAGTAAAATTGTTGCCACCAGATATGAATTTATAGAAAAGTAAGAAAAAATATATTATAAGAGCATGGTGCCAATGAGCTACGATTATTTGGAAGGATTTGAAAAGATAGAAATTGATCCTAAAAAATTACTTACTAACATAAAAATAAAAAATGTATTCTATTTCTCTCATAACCCGAAGGTCGTAAGTTCGAGTCTTACCCCCGCAACCAAAGTTTTTATTAGAGTCGCAAGAGATTGTGGACTCTTTATTTTTTGTGTGAAAGTGTATTTTAGGCTATTTTGGGGACAGCTTGGGGACACAAGCTACTTTAAATAGCTATAAATAGCCTAAAATTTCACAATA
>CALXFJ010000018.1 GCA_944387565.1 uncultured Clostridia bacterium
GTATTTTAGATAAGTGCATTATTTTTTACAAAAAAATGTTGAAGTGTTTTAACCACCCCAACATTTATTATAGAACCCGGCTTTTCTATTGTGTAAAACAATTATATGTTATTTTTAGAAAAAACGAGATAAAACGAATAAAAAAGAGAAAAAACGAAAAAATCAAAGAAAACTTACGGAAATCGAGGAAAGAAAATCATTGCAAAAAAACAAATATTACAATATGATTACAATGAAAAATAGGGATATACAAAGGAGAGAAAATAAATGTTAAAAAAAGCTTGGATACATACAAGAAGAGGAATAAAATTTGTAATACTTTTTTTCATAGCAACATTTTTAATCATAGGAACAATTGCTTTTTTATACAAACCAACATATAGTGTTTTTATCAATGGAGAACAAGTAGGATATACAGCAAATAGAGGAGAACTTCAAAAGAAAATCAATAATTACGTAGAAAAAGGTGATGGAACAAATGGGAATGTAGCATTTGTTCAAGTAGATAATATGCCAAAATATGAACTTTGCTTATTAAAGAAAGGAATAGTAACAAATGATGATGAAATCTTTAATAAAATAAAAGAAGAAGGAGTAACATATTATAGATATTATGCAATAACAGAAAATCAAGAAGAAAAGACATATGTATCAAGTTTTGAGGATGCAGAAAAAGTAGTAAGTGATTTAAAAGAAAAAAATAGTACAAATATAAATAATATAGCAATTGTAGAAAAATATGAAACAGAAATGAAAGATTTAGTTACAGCAGAAGAAGCAGTATCTAAATTATATGTAGAACCACCAAAAGTAGAAGTTGCATCAACATCTGGTAAAACAACTAAATATCAGTCAACAGGAACTGTAAATACAAAAACAACGACTTCAAGTGGAAAAGCTAGTCTGGGAATTTCTTTGATAAGACCAATATCAGGAATAATAACATCTAGATTCGGTGCATCAAGTAGTATAAGAAGTTCAGCTCATACAGGATTAGATATATCAGCACCGGCAGGAACAGTTATAAAAGCTGCAGCATCAGGAACAGTAACGTTTTCAGGATATAAAGGTTCATATGGAAATATGTTAGTAATAAGTCATGGAAATGGAGTGCAAACTTATTATTGTCATTGTAGCAAATTATATGTATCAACAGGAACAAAAATATCTCAAGGACAAACTATTGCAGCAGTTGGCTCAACAGGAAATTCAACAGGTCCTCACTTACATTTAGAAGTTAGAATAAATGGAGTAGCATATAACCCACAAAATTACGTGTATTAAAAAAGAAGGAATTAACCTTCTTTTTCTTTTGGGTTTATAAAATAATTAATTGTATTAGAAATAGCATTTTTTTTCATAATAACTTTTGCATGTTCTATTAATTTACTTTCAAATTCATTAGAAGAATAGAAAGAATTATAAAACTCAGAAGTTAGAGAATAGAATTTTTTAATTAAGTTAGTATCTAAATTTATATTGTTAATAATCAAATAATATGTATTGTTATATAAATATAAAGTACTATTTTTTGAAATTTTTGTTATATTACAATTATAATTATTTACAGCTTCACAAAACTCACAAAAATCATCAAAATTCTTAAATTTAAATATTATGTGCTTGCTGTTAGCATCAAAAGTTTTTCTTTTAACTTTAAAACCTTTTTTGGTTAAGTCATTTGATTTTTTAAATTCACTATATCTAGTAATAGTAAAAACTAAAATATCATCAGAGGAAGAAAAACCTTCAATTAGAAGTCGGCACCCCTCGGTATCAAAGCCAACTTCAACTTTTGCTCTTTCAAGCATGTGGTTAAGAAAACTTTGTCTTTCTAAAGACTGAGAGAGCAAATCTTTCATACTTATTTTCTCTAGTTCTAAATCTGAAGGCTTTACTATTACACGGATTTTATTTTCTGTAAGTCTTTCTATTTTCATAAGTACCTCCTTAAAATAACTACTAATTATATTATACTACTAATATTATTATATTTAAATGTATAAATTTTGGTAATAGAAATAATAACATAGCAAAAAGTATAATTCAATAAAAAAACATAAAAATTAATAAAAAATAATAGTATTTTACTTGAAAAATTTGCTAATTCAATATATAATATTTTTGTGGAAAAATAAAATATCCGTAAGGAAAAAACGATTTTGGAGGTATAGAAATGGCAACGAAAGAAAAAAATATATGGGTACTATTAATTTTTATATTATCAGGACTAGTAGTTGGAGGATTATTAGGAGAATTAGCATCTAGAGTAGACTGGCTTTGGTGGTTATCATATAGCCAAAGTTTCGGATTACAAGATCCTGTAACATTAGATTTAAGTGTTATACAAATAACATTTGCTTTAATGTTTAAAATTAATATATCAAGTATTATAGGAATGATACTTGCAATTTTTATATATAAGAAGATATAAAGAATAGGATGATAAATAGGGGCAAATATTATAGAAAGGACATATTTGCCAATGAAAATAAAAGAATTACCAGAATTAGAAAGGCCATATGAAAAATTAGAATTGTATGGAGAAAAAGTTTTATCAGATGCAGAATTACTTGCAATAATAATAAAAACAGGTAATAAAGGAGAAACTGCAGTTGAAATAGCACAAAAATTATTAAGTTTAAATAATACAAAAGAAGAAAATATCAATTATCTACAAAGTTTAACTTTAGAGGAATTAATGCAAATAAAAGGGATAGGAAAAGTAAAAGCTATTCAATTAAAAGCAGTAGGAGAAATAGCAATTAGAATGTTCAAAAAATCAAATTATAAAAAAGTTCAAATATGCCAGCCTTCGGATGTAGCTAAACTTTTAATGAGTAGCTTGAAATTTGAAAAAAGTGAAATAGTAAAAATATTAATACTAAATACAAAAAATGAAGTTATAAAAATAAAAGATATAGCAAAAGGAACTGTAAATTTTGTAAATATACCAAAAAGAGATGTACTAATAGAACCAATAATAATGAAAGCTACAAAATATATATTAGTTCACAATCATCCAAGTGGTGATTCCAAACCAAGTAGAATAGATATCGAATATACCAAAGAACTTGATAAAGCATCACAAGAATTAGGAATACAATTAGTAGACCATATTGTAATTGGAAATATGAATTATACAAGTATTCTACAAGAGATAATGAAAAATACGAGAGAATCTATGTAAGATTAGTAAGGTTATATAAAGAAAGGACAAGATTTTTATGAAATTATTTACATTTGGGTCAAAAGATATCGGAATTGACTTAGGAACAGCAAATTTATTAGTAACTTTAAAAGGAAAGGGAATAGTTTTAAAAGAACCTTCAGTTGTTGCTATAAATAGAAGAACAGGAAATATTGTAGCTACAGGTTCTGAAGCAAAAGAAATGCTTCGGAAGAACTCCAGAACAAATAAGTGCAGTAAGACCAATGAAAGATGGGGTAATTGCAGATTTTACAGCAACGCAACTAATGCTTAAAAATATAATTGGAAAAGTTGGAAAAAGATATAATATTGGAAGACCAAGAGTAGTAGTAGGAGTTCCATCAGGTATTACAGAAGTAGAAGAAAGAGCAGTAGAAGAAGCTGTTATGCAAGCTGGAGCAAGAGAAGTATATTTAATAGAAGAACCAATGGCAGCAGCAATTGGAGCATCATTAGATGTTGGAGAACCAAGTGGAAATATAATAGTAGATATTGGAGGAGGAACTACAGAAGTAGCTGTTATTTCATTAGGAGGAATTGTTGTTAGTCATTCATTAAGAGTTGCCGGAGATGAGCTAGATGAAGATATAGTAAACTATATAAAACGTGAATTAAATCTGGCAATAGGAGCAACAACGGCAGAACAAGTAAAGATACAATTAGGTTGTGCAATGCCTCTTATGACAGAGATGTCTATGGAAATTAGAGGAAGAGATTTAACAACAGGTTTACCAAGAAATGTAACTGTAACTTCAACACAAATAGAAGAAGCATTAAAAGAGTCTATATCTAAAATAGTAGAAATAGTTAAATTAACATTAGAAAAAACACCACCAGAACTTGCAGCAGATATTATGGAGAAAGGAATCGTATTAGCAGGTGGAGGAGCATTAATTAAGAATTTAGATAAATTAATAAGTCAAGAAACAGATATGCCAGTATATGTAGCAGATGAACCATTAGATTGTGTTGTAAGAGGAGCAGGAAAAGTTTTAGAAGATATTGAACGTTTAGGTAGAGTTCTTGTAAATGCTAGAAATAAAAAATATAGATAAAAATTAGTAAAGGAGTAAAAAATGTACAGAAATAAGAAAACTGGAATTATAGGAATAATTATAACTGTAATAATTTTGATTTTAATTGTAATATTTTCAAATGGTGAAAATAACAGTAACTTTTTTGAAAATGCTGCAACTAATTTAGTTATGCCAATACAAAACGGATTGACATATTTAAAAAATAAAATAAGTGGAAATAGTACATTTTTTACGGATATTAATAATTTACAAAATGAAAATGAAGAATTAAGACAAAAAAATAGTGAACTAGAGCAATCATTGAGAGAATTAGAAAATATAAGAACAGAAAATGAAACATTAAAAGAGTATTTAAATCTAACAGAAAAATATGGAGAATATAAAACAATTCCTGGATATGTAATAAATAAAGATATAAGTAATTATTCAAAGACAATAGTTATAAATATTGGAAGTGATGATGGAGTACAGGAAAACATGACAGTTATTGGAGATGAGGGATTAGTAGGTCACGTTGTTTCTGTAACTAATAATACGGCTAAAGTACAAACAATAGTTGATACAGCAAGCTCTATTAGTTGTTCAATGAGTACGACAAAAGATAGTATAGTTTGTAAAGGTACATTAAATGGACAATCAGAATTAAGAGCAATGTATATTCCAACAGATGCAAATATAATACAAGGAGATAGTATTGAAACATCTGGACTAGGAGGAATTTACCCAAAAGGAATACATGTAGGAACAGTTAAAAGTGTAACAAATACTCAAAATATAACAGATAGATATGCGTTAGTAGAAACAGCTGTAGATTTTGATAAATTAGATACAGTGCTTGTGATAACAAACCAATAAGAGGTGAATGATTTGAAAAAGACAATAATAAATATCGTTTTAATTTTAATAGCATTAATTATATATTATCTTCAATCAAACTTCTTCAGTTGGTTTAATATATCTGGTATTATGCCAAATTTATTTATTATATTCGTTCTATTTATAGGATTATTTGCAAGTAAAACAATGGGGACAATTTATGGAATTGTTATTGGATTATTTTTAGATTTAATATTAGGAATGCGAATAGGAATAAATGCAGTAACATTAGGGTTAATAGGATTTTTAGCAGGAGTATTTGATAAAAACTTTTCTAAAGATAGTAGAATGACAATAATGGTTATGGTATTTGGTTCAACACTTATAGTAGAGATTTTAAATTATCTATTAAGATATATTTTATTATCAATTAATGTTGAAATAGGAAACTTTGTAATAATTTTAGCGATTGAAATAATATATAATTTGTTATTAACAATTATATTATATCCTCTTATTCAAAAAAGTGGATATTATATAGAAAATGAATATAAAGGAAATAAAATACTAACAAGATATTTTTAAATATGGTATTTAAATGAAAGAAGGTGATAATTTGATAAGAGATTTTAAAAAACCTAATATTAATTTTAGATTTAATTTATTAACAGTGCTTGTTTATATAATAGGAATAGTCTTGATTATCAAATTATTTAGCCTTCAAATAGTGCATGGTGCAGAATATAGAGAAGAATCTAATACAAGACTTACAAGAGAAAGTACATTAGAAGCAGCAAGGGGGTCTATATTAGATAGGTCAGGAACATCATTAGTAAGTTCTACAACAGAATTCTCACTTGAGATGTATAAAACAAAGGTCAGTGATGATACATTAAATAAATCAATTTTAAATATGGTGCAAGTATTAGAAAAGTATGGAATTGCATATGATGATACATTTCCTGTAACCATAAATCCATATGCATATACAATAGAAGGCGATAATTTAAAAGAATGGTTAGATGATAATGATTTAGATGAAAATACAACTGCAGAAGAGGCTTTTAATGAATTTAAAGATAAATATGAAATACAAAATACTAATAATTTAGATGAAATCAGAAAAATAATTACAGTTAGATATAATATATCTACTCAAGGATATAGTAGTACAAGAGCTATAACAATAGCTGAAAATATACCAAGAGAAGCAGTTGCAGAATTTAGTGAAAGCTCAGATAAGTTTGCAGGATTAAATATTTCAGTAAAACCCGTAAGACAGTATACTTCTGGGAGTTTAGCAGCACATATATTAGGTTATGCTTCACAAATAAGTGCAGAAGAGTACGCAACAAGAAAAGATACATATAGTCAAAATGATATAATAGGAAAAACAGGAATAGAATACGTATTTGAAGAGTATTTAAAAGGAAAAAATGGAACAAAACAAATAGATATGTCTGTTGATGGAACAACAACAGCAGAGTATATTTCAGAAGAAGCTATAGCTGGCTCTGATATAGTACTTACTATTGATGCTAATCTTCAAAGAGTAACAGAAGAAGCTTTAGCAGCAAATATACAAAAAATTGCAAGTGGAGGATTTGGACAAAGATTTGATGCAAAAGCTGGAGCTTGTGTAGTTATGAATGTAAATAGTGGTGAGATTCTAGCTATGGCAAGTTATCCTACTTATAATCCTGAAGATTTTGTAGGAGGAATTAGTACCGAAAACTGGAATAAATATAATAATGATGATGCACATCCATTAGTAAATAAAGCAGTACAAAATTCATATTCGCCAGGTTCAACATTCAAAATGATAACGGCTATTGCAGGATTACAATCAGGAGTAATAAACACAAACACTATAATAAATGATACAGGAAGATATACAAAATACAGAGATTTCCAACCAGTGTGTTGGTATTATACAGATTATCACAGAGGTCATGGACGTTTAAATGTTTCAGGAGCTATTGAAAAATCTTGTAACTATTTCTTCTATGAAACTGCAGATAGAATGGGAATAGATACTTTAGCTAAATTTGCTAAATATTTTGGATTGGGAACAAAAACAGGAATCGAATTACCAAGTGAAACATCTGGTTCTGTTGCAAGTCCTGAAACAAAAGCTAAGTTACATCCAAATGATTCATCATGGTATGCAGCAGATACGTTACAAGCAGCGATAGGACAAAATGATAACTCATTTAGCCCTGTTCAAATGGCAAGATACATTAGTATGCTAGCAAATGGTGGACATAGAATAAAACCAACAATAGTAAAAACAATAAGAAAATCAGATGGTTCAGAAGCTTCTAGAGAAGAAATTGAAAACTTTGTTGATAAAAAGTTAGGTATAGAAGAAGAACAAATAGAAGATATGCAAATAGACCAAAAAAATCTAGATGCAGTTTTAGCAGGTATGGAATCTGTTACTCAAGATAGTTCAGGAACAGCATATGTTAGATTTAAGGATTTTGGTATAAGTGTAGGTGGAAAAACGGGTTCAGCAGAGACAACAGGAGGAGTTAATGCATGGTTTGTTGGTTTTGCACCTTTTGAAAATCCAGAAATAGCAATTGTGGTAATAGTAGAAAATGGTGGACATGGAAACTATACAGCCGAAGTTGTAAGAGATATTATGCAAGAATATTTTGGAATGAATATGCAAACTGTTGAGGAGGATATGACTGCAGAGCCATATGTACAAATAATGAATTAAAGGTTGGATTTTCCAACTTTTAATTTTTGTAAAAAAAACTTACAAAATTTTCCAGAAACAATTGACTAAGATATAAAAAAATGGTAAAATAAATAGTGCATAAACCAAAAGGTTTATATAATTAAAAAGACTATAGAAAGGTACAAAAATGGTAAGGACAGTATTTTATGCAGGAGAACTTCGTGATAACGAGGGAAACTTCTGGGCCAAGATTGACAAAGATGGAGATATTCATGATTCATCTGGAAAAAAGATTGGCCGGATTAACAATGCTGGTTATATCTATGATACCGATGATAAAAAGGTAGCTAAAGTTGATAGCTCCAGTGTTGTTCGTAATCTGTTTGGACACAAGATTGGTTCCTATAAGTATCTGTAGTCCAAAATAAAGAATCAAAGTTGATTCTTTAGGGAGTATGTTATATAACATACTCCTATTTTTTCTTAAAAATTTTTCTAAATATTGACAATCAAGAAATTCTATATTATGATTTTAGGTGTAAATTTCTATAAAATGGAAGGATGTAAAATGAAAAGTAATTTTGTAAGTATTAATTTAAGAAAAGATGAAATTTTAATAAAATTAAGTGAAGATGCTACGCAAGAACAAATAGTTATGGAATTGAAAAAGAAATTGACAGAGTTAAAAAAATTATATAAAGATGAAAAAACACCAATAAGAGTAACAGGAAAAATATTAAAAAATAAAGAAATAGAGGAGATACAAGAACTAATTAAAGATAAAATAGATGTAGAAATAGACTTTGATACTCCAAAAAGCTTAGGGCTATCTAGCATAAAGAAAACATTTGCTAAAGAAATAGCAGTATCAGAAACAAAATTTCATAGAGGTTCATTACGTTCAGGACAAAAACTAGAAACAGAAGGTAGTCTAGTAATAATAGGGGATGTAAATTCAGGAGCAGAAGTTATGGCATCTGATAACATAGTTGTATTAGGAGCTCTAAGAGGACTAGCACATGCTGGAGCAAAAGGAAATAAACAAGCAATAATAGCTGCAGGACTATTTGATGCAGTACAAGTTAGAATAGCTAATATTGTAAAAGAAATAGACCGTGATGAAGAACCATTACACAAACAAGCATATCTTAGTGTAATAGATGATAAAATAATAATAGAATAAACTAGTCTAAGAGCAACAATATTAAAATACCAAATAAAATTTCATCATGGACATCTTCTTTATATAGAAAGAATAATAAACTAATTATAATAAGGTCATCTAAATATAATTTTATGCCTAATATCTCAATAATAGGATTTTCTAAATCTGATTGTAAAAGACCATTAAGGTTAATATTGGCAAAAGAAATATTTTTAGATGACCTTTTTTGATATCTTTTCTTGCTATTTTCTTTATTATCAATAGTTTCATTCCTATCTTCAATCTTATTTTTATTTGTTCTTTGAGTTTCATTTACATTCTTATTATCAGTTTCATTTATGTTTTTATTATATGAATTATTAAGATTATTTGCATAATTATGAGGATAATAATGATAATAGTTACGATAAGAAAATGGATAAAATGGGAAATTAGCCATTTTTATTTGTTCTCCTTGCTATCATTTTTAAATAAATCAGCGATTTTAGCAACATTTAATAAATTTGCGTATTGGTCTAGCTTTTCTTTTTTACTATCTCGTAAATAAGGCTTTAAAGAAGAAAGTAAATTTTTTCTTGGGTCATTATTATCATTCAATTTTTCCATAACACTTTTCATTTTCATGATAGTATTAATATCTATATTGCTAAAATCAAAATTATTATTGCTACTATTATTGTTTTCGCTAGAAGAATTAATATTATTATTACTATTTTCTGTACTATTGTTATTGTTAGTATTATTGTTATTCATCATAGAAGAAAAATTTTGCATCATTTCTGGAGGAATATTTGAAATAATGTCAGAAAGGTTGCCGTTTTTCATCATTTCATTTAACTTATTTACAGCATTTTGGTCAATATTAAAGTTATTATTATCCAAAAAAATCACCTCTAAAATAAATATATGAAAATAAATTTAATCTATGTATAATATTAGGCTAAAAATAAAAATGTTACAAAATGTAACAAAAAAAACATATTATTGTAATATTAGCTTCATATTTGCTAAAAATAGTTTCCGTAGTAAAAAAATGGAAGTAAAAATAAAATTAACATAAAAAGTTAAAAAAGAGCATAAAACCCTTGAAAAATCTAGAAATAAAGGTTATAATAGTAGATAGAGGTATTATAAACTAAGGAGGTTTATTATGAGAAGCAAAGTTTTTAAAATTGTAGTAGCTATTTTATTAGTTATGACCTTGACAATGGTAAATTTTATTTACGTTGGAGCAGGGATTGTTAGTTATGCTGCAGAAGATATTTCTACAAACCATAGAAATGTAGAATTCACAACAGAACTAAAAAATGAAAATACTTTAACATTACAAATTAATGTTAAAAATGAAGGATATTTTAATGGAGAAGTTACTTTAGAAAATAGTAATTTCAGATTAAAAAGTTCCCAAAGTGAATATGTAAATAAAGTAGAGGACAACAAAATATCTTTAAATCAAATAAATGCAGGAACAGTTGCACAAATTGATGTTGAGATAGAACAAATAAAAGATGATAACTTAGATGCAAGTCTTTTAGATAAAACATCAACAATAAACTTAACTGGTATTTATAGAGATAGCACAGAAAAAGATATTAATATTAAAGCATCAAGGGAATTAAAATTAGAATATGCTGAAACAAATGATGAAAATAATGTAGAAAATGGCATGGAAGTAATTACAAATAAAGTTACCACTGTTAATGGAGAAGAAAAAAGAGTTGTACAAGTTTCAATGAACTTAGGATTAAAAGACAATAATTATCCTATAAAAGAAATTGATGCAAATTTTACAATATCAGGTGAAGACCCAGAAGTAGTAACAAAATCAAACTTAAATACCATGACATCTTTTAATAGTGAATATAAAAATGGAAATCTTCAAATGGTATTAACAAATAATCCAAATGAAGAAAATAAAATCTTATGGAAAAAACAAGGAAACGAAAATGTTATTTTAACACTTATTTATAATAAAGATGTTGATTTAAATGGTGTTAAATTACCAGTAGAGGAAACAGTAAAATTATATAATGATAAAGAAATTACAGTTTCTAATACAGTAGAATTAAATAATGAAGAAAAAGACAACTTAGTTCAAGTTTCTGTAAATAATACAGAAAGTACTATATATAAAGGAAAGTTAAATGCTAATTTAGACCGTTCATTTGAAACAAAAACAAGTGTAGCAGTTAACTTAAGTAATGCTGAGGATTATATTTCTATAAAAGAAAATGCAAGTAATTATAATCTATCAGATGGTAATACAGTAGGTGCAAATGTAGTATACAATAGAACTGTTATAGAAAAATCAGCATTTGATAAAATATTAGGACAAAATGGTTCAATACAAATATTAAATGAACAAGGTGTAACTTTGGCAAATATAAATTCAGCATCTCAAGTTGATGAAAATGGAAATGTAGTTGTTGATTATACAGGAAGAGAACCTAAAGCGATAGAAATAAAAACAAGTGAGCCAGTAGCAGAAGGAAATATAGTATTTACACATACAAAAACTATAAAACCATCAAATGCTAATATTATAAATAGTGCTATAGAATTAGTGGCATCTGTATCTATAGACCATGGAAATGGAATAGTAGGAGAACAAGAATCTAAAATAGCAATGCAAGATTCAAAAACAGAAGCTTCATTAGAAATAAATAAAGATACATTATCAACAGTAGTAGATAACAATGTGGAAATAAGAGCATTATTAAAGAGTAATCAAGAACAATATAATTTATATGAAAATCCAACAATTAGATTTGATTTACCAGAATCAGTAGAGAATGTAACAATAAACAGTGTGGATTTATTATATGAAACAGAATTAAAAATAACAAACTATGTTGCTCAAGGAAGAACAATATTAGTACAATTATCAGGAAAGCAAACATATTATAAAGAACAAGGTGTAGAAGGTGCTTTACTAGTATTAAATATTACAGCTAAAGTAAATAGAAAAGCAGCAACTCAAGATTCAAAAGTAGTTATGACATATCAAAATAGACAAGAAGTTGGTACAGCAGAATCAGCAATTAAAGTAATTGCACCAACAGATATGACACTTGTACAAAGTATAAATGATTTAGGAGTAGACACAATTGGACAAGAGGAAGAAACACAAGTATCTCTTCAAAGAGGAACAAATAGTAAAAACTTAACAACAGGAATTGAAGTAATAAATAATAATGAAAACACTGTAGAAAATGTAAAAGTACTTGGAGATTTCCCTACAAAAAATGCAGAAAATAATATAGACACAAATATAATAAATGGACTTAATGTATCAGGTGTAGATGGAGCAAAAGTTTATTATTCAGAAAATGAAAACGCAACAGATGATTTACAAGATGGAAATAACGGATGGCAAGAATCAATTACAGATGGAACACAAGTAAAGAAATATTTAATTGAAGTGCCACAAATGGAAACACAAACAAGTATGGAAGCAAGTTATGTAACTGAAGTACCAGCATCACTAGAATATAATCAAGAAGCAAGCCAAGGATATTCAGTAACATATCAAAATTCAGTAACAAAAGCTTCAAATCAAATGAACGCAACAACAATAAAAATGGAGACAGGAGTAGGACCAATCTTAGAAACTAAGATATCAGCAAGTGTTGGTGGTTCAGAAAAAACAACTGTAAAAAATGGTGAAGTAATTAAATATAAAATAGAAGTATCTAATGTTGGTAGTGAAGATATATCAAATGTTACAGTAAAAGGTAATGTACCTGAAGGAACAACATTAGTAGTACCAGAAGATAATTACGAATATACAGGAGCTTCATATTATAAAGAATTAGATAGCAGAACTTATGAAGATACAATTGATACATTAAAGGTAGGAGAAGTTGCAACAAGAGAATATGAAGTCAGAGTAAATTCAGGAGTAGCAGAAGGAACTAAATTAGTAAATACATCAGAAATAAAATATGGAGATGTAACAAAAACGTCTGAAGAAAATACACTTACAACTACAAATGGAAATCTTCGTATTAGTGTAAAAAGAGTAACAGATAGAAATGTAAATCTATATGAAACAGGAACAGTACAATATTTTGCAATTATAGAAAATATTTCAGACGAAACTCAAAATGATATAAAAGTTAAAACTAATTTACAAGATGGATTAGAAGTAACAAGATTAAGTTTAACAACTAATATGGAATCAGAAGAAGTTTCAGATGATGACATTTCTCAAACAGCAGAAAGTGTAGAAACAAGAGAAGTAACAGAAGATGAATTAACACAGAATACTAGTGAATCTACTTCATCAACAGAACAAATCGAATATAGTGATGAAATAGATATTGGTTCATTAGGACCAGGAGAAAACAAAGTATTAAGTTATGACTTAAAAATAAATAAACTAGATAGTGCAAATGGAATTAATTTCTCAGTAACAGTGAATGACAAAGATGAGGAATATAATTCAAATGTAGCAACTGATAACATAAGAAAAGCAGATATTAGCTTATCAATGGTAGCAAGCCCAGAAAACAATTATGTAAAAGCTGGAGATACAATTGTTTATACAATAAATGTAAAAAATAGTGGAACACAACCTATTGAGAGTTTAATATTAAAAGATGAAATTCCATCAAGTTTAACAGTAAATAAAGTAGAAGTTGATGGAAAAGAAGTAACAGATTTAAAAGAAAGAAATAATATACAAATTTCAATAGATTTATCAGCTGGTAGCGAAATGACAATAAAAATAGAAGCAGTTGTAAATTATTCAGAAGGAAGAATAGAAGCTGAACCACTTACAAATGTAGCACATGTAGAATTATTAGGAGAGACAATTGCTACAACACCAGAAATTACTCATATTATAGAAGCAAATGAAAATGCTCAACCAGGAACAGGTACAGATACAGACAATCCAAATGGAGATAATAATGTTGGAAATAATGATGTAGCAACTGGTAACAGAATAATAACAGGTGTTGCATGGTTTGATGAAAATGCAAATGGACAAAAAGATGATGGCGAACAATTAATGAGTGGTGTAACAGTACAATTATATAATACAGAAACAAACAATTTAGTAAAAAAAGAAGACGGTTCTATATTACAAGCAACAACAAATGAAAATGGAGTATATGCATTAGACCATGTCGGAAATGGAAAATACATAGCAATATTTAAATATGATTCAGCATACACATTAACAAAATATAAAGCACAAGGAGTAAGTGAAAACAATAATTCAGATGCAATGATGAATGAATTAACAATAGATGGAACAAAACAAAGTGTAGCTTCTACAGATATTATAGAAGTTAATAACGAAAATGTTTCAGATATAAATGTTGGTTTAATAAAATTACAGAACTTTGATTTACAATTAGAAAAATTTGTAAACAGAGTAGTTATCCAAGACTCAAGTGGAAGTACAGTAAGAGAATATGGAGATGAAACATTAGCAAGAGCTGAATTAGATGCAAAAAGAGTAAATGGAGCAACAGTAATAATTGAATACAAAATAAGAGTAAGCAACGTAGGAGAAGTAGATGGATATGTAAGAAGCATTGTAGATTATATGCCAAGCGACTTGAAATTCAATTCAGAATTAAATAAAGATTGGTATCAAACATCAGATGGATTATATAATTCAAGCTTAGCAAATGATAAGATAGCACCAGGGGAAACAAGAGAAGTAACATTAACATTAACAAAAGATATGACAGAAAATAATGTAGGATTAATAAATAATACAGCAGAAATTGAAGAAGATTATAACGAATTAGGTTTACAAGATAGTAATTCAACACCAGGAAATAGAGTAAATGGTGAAAATGATTATGGCTCAGCAGATTTAATTTTAGGTATTAGAACAGGTGGAGGCATATATGTAGGAATTACTATAGCAATAGTTGCTGTATTAGGAGTAATTGCATTTATAATAATAAGAAGAAAAAATAAAAATAATGAGGAAATATAGAAAGGAAGGAGGGGAAGTAGATATGACAAAATTAAAAAAATTAGCAATTAGTATAGCAATTTCAATAATAGCAATTTTAGGAATTGCAACAGTATCAAGTGCGTATTATGTAGGCCAAAGACTTACATTAACAGAAGCTCAATACTTATATAGTAATAACATATTCTGTATGGAACATGGTCAAGCAATAAAAGGACAAATGGATTATACAGTTATATCAAATGTAAGAATTGAAGGAACTAAATCAACAGACCAAACTGGAAAAACAATTGACCATTGGGATAATGCAAGATTTGCGTACATACTTTCACAAGATAATGGACCAGTTAAATGGACAGGACCTGTAGCAAATGCAATTTGGAACTTTGGATATACATGGATGAAAGATGTAGGACAATATCATGCAGGATTGTATTTAGGATTTGCTGGAACTAGTACAGGAGATTATGAAAGTGGATATAATCAAGCAGCTAATGATTATGCAAATGAAATATCAAATATAAATAATGTTAAAGATAATACTAATAAAAATAATATTCAAGTAGTACCATATGAAAAAGATGGAAAACAATACATGAGAATAGGGCCATTTAATTGGAGTTTTGGTGGAAAATTAACACAAGTAAATGTATATGACCAAAATTCTAAACCAATATCAGGAATATTATATAGTAGTTATTACGGAAATGAAGAAAGATGGTTTAATGTTGGAAGTATAGAATCAGGAAGAGATTTCTATGTATCAGTTCCAATGGATGCAGGAGTTACCAAAATTACTAAAATAGATGGTAACATGCAAATAAATGTTAAAGGTGTAAATATATGGTTCTTAGAAGCAACACAAGGCTATCTACAAAATATGTTAATAAGAGAACCTTATGATGCAAACCAAAATATTGGTTTATCATTTGATTATAATATTGATGTTCTAGGAAACTTAAAAGTAATTAAAGTAAACCAAGATAATACGGAAGTAAAATTACAAGGAGTTGGGTTCTATATCCAAAATAAACAATTAGGAAAATATGTAAAACAAGATGCAAATGGAAATATTTCATATGTAAATACTAGAGAAGAAGCTACAGAATTTGTAACAGACCAAAATGGTGAAATTTATATCGAAAATTTAATAGTAGGAACATATGTAGCATATGAGACTAAAAACCCAAATTACGGATATGAATTTATAGAAGATGGAAAAGAAGTAAATGTTACAGTTGATAAAACTACAGATTTCCAAATAGGAAATAAACAAATATATGTAAAACTATCAGGATTTGTATGGGTAGATAAAGTGTCAGGAAAAGTATCATATAGGAATGACCTTTATGCAACTAATGAACATCCAGAAATAGATGATTATCAAGATAATTTTGATATATTATTAGATGGAATTACAGTAAGATTAAAAGATAGAACAACAGGTGAAACTGTAATGGAAACAAAGACAGCTAATGGTGGAGCATATCAATTTGTAGATGTTCTAATAGAAAAATTACAAGACTACTATGTAGAATTTGAATATGATGGATTAACATATACTAATGTAGTTCCTCATCTAGAAAACGAACAAAATGGTTCTAAATCTGCAGAAAATGCAGAAGTAAGAGATAGATTTAATAAAGACTTTAGTACTATAGAAGGAAGTTCACAAAGTACAGGTATTACATTAAATGAAAATGGAACTAAAGTACATGACTTAAATTATAATATAGACCAAAATGCACATACAGCAACATTAATAAATAATGGACAATATCCAATTACAGGTAATACAGATGAAGGTGGATATAATATTAGAGACCACTTCACATATGGTATGGAAGAAATTAAATGGATTAACCAAGGTTTATATGAAAGAGAACAACCAGATTTAGCATTAATGAAAGATATGCAAAATGTAAGAGTTACAGTAAATGGATATGAACACACATATGAATATGCACAAAGATTTGTTAACCAAGGTGAATATGGAGATGGCTTCAATGTAGGTGTTAAATTTGGTAACAAATATGGTTCAATGTCATATACAAGAGCAATCTATAAAGCAGATTATGAATATATGAACGAAAGTGATGCTTCTAAAGAATTAAAAGTTTATGCGACATATAGAATAGCATTAAGAAATGAAGGTTCTAATTTAATAACAAGAGTAAACAATATAGTAGATTACTATGATAAAAATTATACAATTACAAGAATAGGAACAAGCTTAGACCAAAACGGACAAGTAGTAAATAGCTTATCATATAATGTAGACACATATAATGACAGTAATTACTCAAAAGCAATAATAGATACAAACTTAACAATAGAACCACAAAAACAAGTAGATGTATATGTAGAGTTTGAATTAAATAGAGAAACAGTATTAAACTTAATGAATGACCAAGATGAAAAACTAGAAAATGTTGCAGAAATCAATTCTTACTCAGTATTTGATTCAAATGGAACAGTATATGCAGGTATAGATAGAGATTCTAACCCAGGAAATGCTACACCAGGAAATAAACCAACATATGAAGATGATACAGATTCAAGTCCAGACTTCAAATTAGAAGTTGCAGACGCAAGAGAATTAACTGGTAAAGTATTCTTAGATTCTACATCAGGAGAATTAATGACAGGTGAAATTAGACAAGGTTCAGGAGCATATGAAGATGGAGAAACTGGAATTGAAGGAGTAGCTGTTACATTAACAGAAAATACAGGAAGCGGAAAAGTATATAATGCAACAACAGATAGTAATGGTGATTTCTTAATTACAGACTTTATACCAGGTGATTATACATTAACATATACTTGGGGAGATGAGACATATACAGTACAAAACTACAAAGGAACAGTATATAATAAAGATAGATATGATGCAAATGTAGCTAATAAAGAATGGTATAAAACAGATGTAGATACAAGATGGACAGATGCAACTGATGATTATACATTAAGAGAACAAATAGATAATGAAATTAAACATATAACAAATTCTACAGAAACAACAATTGACAAAATGAATTCTACAACTCCTACAATGGGAATTGGTGTAGAATATGATACAACATATACAGCATCATCAGGAGATAGATATGTATATCAAATAAGAAATGTAGACTTTGGTATAGTAGAAAGAGCAAGACAACAATTAGCATTAAATAAGAGAGTTGCTACAGTTAAAGTAACACTTGCAAATGGCCAAGTTGTAATAGATGCAGCTATAGATGAAGATGGAAATATAACAGGTTCAAAAGACCACTTAATCTACATGGGACCATCAGAAACATCTATGCCAGAAAATGGATTTGTAAGAGTTGAATTAGATAATGAATTAATTCAAGGAGCTACAATAGAGATTGGTTATGAATTTAAGGCAACAAATGAAAGTGAATTAGATTACTTATCTGAAAACTTCTACAAATACGGAATTGTTGAAGGAGATGTTGTTAAGATTACACCATCAGCAATAATAGATTACTTAGATAGTGATTGGGCATTTGACAATGAATTAAATAGCAATTGGCAAATTAAGACACAAGACGAAATTAAAGACTTAGTTGCAGAAGTTGTATATAATAATGAGGAATCTACAATAAATGAAAAGACAATATTATATACAGAAAGTCTAAAAGAACAGCAATTAGAGCCAACACAATCTGCAACAACAAACTTACAAGTATCTAAGATATTATCAACATCAGATGATTTAACATTTAGTAATGAAACAGAAATGGTAGCTTTAGACAAAACAGGTGGTTCAGACCCAGAAGAGGTTCCAGGAAATTATATCCCAGGACAAGGACATACAGAATCTGATGATGATACAGCAGAAACAGTTATAGTAACACCAAGCACTGGTGGAAATAGAGCATTCTTAATACCAACTATAATTGGAGTAACAGCATTAATAATATTAGGTGTTGGAGTTGTCTTAATAAGAAGAAAAGCTTTAGGAAATAAATAAGACATATAGATAATAAGGTAGAAAATTGAAGTTTTCTACCTTATTTTTTTGACCAAAAATTTGGATAATAAAAAGAGAAAAAAACTTGTAAATTTACGCAAATAAAGGATTAAGAGATTTTTGTGTAAAAAATGTGGAAAAATGTCATAAAAATGTAAAGAATTTTTAATAAAAGTAAATATAATTGCTAAAAATAAGCATCCCTAAAAACAAAAGAAACATTTCTTGTAATATTTGGTAGTTATGGAAAAAACTTATATTGATTTTTACCCTAAAACTAGTTACTATTAATATAAATAAGAAAAAAATAGTTAAAACAATAAGCTTGAAAAGTTAGAGGGGGTCCATATGAAAAAAGGAACAATCGGAAAAATATTTACAATAGTTGTTTTGTTAATTACAGCATTAACTATGAGTAAATTATTTACAAAAACAAGTTTTGGGGCTGATAATGAAGAAAGGGCTATCATTGAAGGTAATTTAGATAAATATATAAATTATGAATTATCTGATGGTAATAAAGGCACTTTAGTACAATATAGCCTTAGAACAGGAATTGAATATGGAGATGAATTTTTTGCAGTTAAAAATTCTACATTAAATGTTAATTTAAATCAAATAGATGGTAAATATCCATATGATGTTAAAATAATTGCAAAAAGTACAAAAGTTACTAATGGAAAAACAAGTGATATAGATGTAAATTATAATTATGATTCTAATACTGGAAACTTGTCTATAAATGTGTCTAATGAAAATGAAAACGGAGAACCTATATATAATACAAGACCAAGTGAAAATGATAGAGACGAATATGTAATTATTTCTTATTATGATGCTTTCTCACAAGAAAAACCTGTAAGAGAATTATCATGTGGTGTATCTTATAATGCAACATTATTCACAGAAGATAGTAGACAAGTAAATGTGCAAGGAGCTCTAACAAAAGAAGTAACAGATGACTTTGGAGATTTAACATCTGTTTCAACTGTAAATAGTGATGTATATAATGGATATATAAAATCTAATATTATAAATGGAACTAATTATGATACAGAATACACAGAAAATAATGAAATATTAATAAGTAATAAAAAAGTTCATCAAAAAATTTATCTTACAGAAGAAAATACATTTGTAAATACTAATGATATCTACTATAAAAGTACAAAAATACTAAAAGAAGATTTCTTAAATGTATTAGGTGAAAATGGTAATATCCAAATATTAGATGGAAATAGTAATGTTATTGCAAGTGTTGATAATAATACATTTGATGAAAACGGAGAAGCAATAATTACTTATAATGATGATGTAAATAAAATAATAATAAAAACAAGTGACATTTTAAATGAGGGAATATTACATATAGAGAATGTAAAGAAAATAAAAGGTAATATATTAAATATAGAAGATAAAGATATTACAAGAAAATTAACTATAGTAGGTGCAAATGATAAACAAATTGAAGTTAGTGATGAAAGTAACGAAAATAACAAAACTTTAAAAACTGTAGAAGAAGAGACTTATAGAGCTGAAAGTGAAAACACAATTGAAGTAAAAGATTCACAAACTAGTGTTGATGTAAATGTAGATAATACAGAATGGACAAATGAAAAACAAAATGATGTAACATTTGATGTTTATTTAAATTCAGCAAATGAAAGTTACAACTTATTTAAAAATCCAACTATTAGAATTGAACTTCCAAGTGAGGTAGAAAAGGTTGTATTAGGAAATAGCCAAGTAATTTATGCAAATGGATTGACATTAACTAATACATCTGTAGAAACTGGAAAAAATGGAAACTTAAATATTGTTGCAACATTAGATGGTGCTCAAACTCAATTTAGTGGAAATGAGTTAAAAACAGATTTAAAAATATCTACAAAAATAATTATAAAGAAAGATATAGAAGATGCTAATGAAAAAATAAATGTTGCATATACAAATCAAAGTACTGTAAACAAAAAATCAGAACAAGGAAATATAGAAAAACAAATAAAAATAAAAGCTTATAATGAAAGTAAGCAAGAAAATATAAATGGAGAAAATATTGAAACTCTACCAAATGATAATCAGACTTTAGGTGATAAGTTAGAAGAAGTTGCTAAACAACAAATTAGAGAAAATGTAATGCCTACAGCAACTCAAAGTGAAATTGAAGGCTTAAATGTAACAGTAAATACTACAAGAGGAGAAGATGAATTAAACAATGGAGATATTGTTTATGAAGGTGAATTTATAAAATATAGTGTTCAAATTACTAATACAACAGGTAGTGATATTAATAATGTAAAAATACAAGCAAGCATTCCAGATGGTTTGACTTATGGAGAATTAGAGGCAGATTATTATTCAGACCGTGGTAATTACCAATATAATTTTGAAAATGATACTAGAGAAAAAGAAATAAATGTAGGAACAATTAAAGCAGGAGAAACTATTACTAAATTCTATGAAGTAAAAGTAAATGATTTGGCAGATAGTGAGAATGAAAAACAAGTAACAAGTAATATAAAAACTTTTATTGGAAATACTCAAGTAAATAGTTATGAATTAAGTAACACAGTAAAACCAGCAGAAGTAAGTGGATTTTTATCAGCATATTTAAGTGGTATGAAAGATAGATGGGCTTATGAGCTAAAAGTAAACAATCCCGAAAATAAAGAAGTTACTGTAAAAGTAACACTTCCTAAATATTATCAATTTGAAGGTATTGCATATCAATGGCAGTATTATCCAGAAGATAAGATAAAAGTTGATGGGAATGTTATAGAATTTACTGTTAATGATTCTGAACCATATACAATATTAGGAAATATGGATAGTTCTCAAGTTAAACAAGATTTTGATACAAGTAAAGTTGAATTAAAAGCATATGCAACTTTATCTATAGATGGAGAAGAATATAAGACAAATGAAAATAGAATATTATTTGAATTTGAATCTGTAGCTGTGGAAATGACTTCTGATAATGAAGGGGAAAAAGTAAACTATGGAGATCCAATAAATTATCATATAGCTATTACTAATACAGGAAGAACAAATTATCACGATGAAAATAATTCTGAACTTTATAATGTAATTTCTGTAAGATTAACAGATTACTTACCAGAAAATGTAAATCCAGTAAGTGTAACATATGAAAAATATGAAATAGCAGATGAAGAAACTGGAGCATTAGCAAGTGAAAAAACAATTAAAACAGAAGATATTTCAGGAGAAGTTACGGATGAAAACGGAAATAAATTACCTAATGTAGATTTATCATTTACAATTCCATATGGAGAAACAATTAATGTATATATACAAACAACAGCTGGTTATGTTTATGAGGAGACTAACGTACAAAATAGTGTAACTGTTCAAAGTGATATGGTTAAAACAAAAACATCAAACATAATTACACATACAATACTTCCAGCAAATAATAGTGAGGGAGGAATTATACCGGATCCAGGTGAAGAAGATACAACGCCTCCAACAATTACAGGTGTTGAAGATGGAAGAACATATAATAATTATGTAACACCTATAGCACAAGACGAAAATTTAGCAAGTGTTATATTAATAAAAGATGGAATAATTGTAGAAGATTATCAAAATGGTGATCAAATTACAGAAGATGGAAGTTATACTTTAACTGCATCAGATGAAGCTGGAAATTCAACACAAGTAAGCTTTATAATAGATACTCAAGGTGGTGGAGAAGAACCAGGAGGAAATACAACTAATGACACAAATACAAATACTAATACTGGTACAGAACCAGGAGTTGACCCAAATCCAGATGATCCAAACAAACCACAAGAAAGTGGATATAGCATAAAAGGAGTTGTTTGGGAAGACCAAAATGGTGATGGTAGTAGACAAAGTAGTGAACAATTAATAAATGGAATACAAGTTATGTTAGTTGACTTAAGTGATTCAAGCAGAGTAAAAGCTAATACAAGAACAACAAATGGACAATATTCATTCCAAAACTTAGAACAAGGACAATATGTGGTAGTATTTAGATATGATACATCTATTTATAAAATAACAGATTATAAGAAAAATGGTGTATCAGAAAGCTCAAACTCTGATGCAATTAGCCAAACTATAACTCTAGATGGTCAAAGAGTTGAAGCTGGTGTAACAGATATACTTAATCTATCACAAGACCTAGATGATATAGATATAGGATTAATAGGTATACAACAACAAGATTTAAAAATAGATAAATATATATCTGATATAACATTACAAACAAATGCTAGAACAAATCAATATACATATGATAATTCAAAATTAGCTAAAATTGATGTAAGAGCAAAGGAAATGCAAGGAGCTGTAGTAACAATAACATATAATATTGTTGTTACAAACCAAGGAAAAAATGCAACAACTGTTGATGAAATAATTGATTATGTGCCAGAAGGATTAAGCTTTACGCAACAAGGAAATACAAACTGGACACAAGAGAGTGGAAATCAAGTTGTAAATAGAAGCTTAAGCAATCAAAATATTGCACCAGGAGAAAGCAAACAAGTAACTTTAACATTAACAAAAACTTTGAATGAAAACGGAACAGGAACATTCACAAATAGAGCAGAAATAAATGTAGATGACGTAAGTAAAGATGATAATTCATCTTCAGCAGATTTAATCATTTCTGTAAGTACAGGAGCGATTGTATATATTGGCTTTGGAATGTTAGGCCTAGTAATATTAATAGGAATAATGTTCTTATTAGTAAAATTTAAAGTATTAAACATTAGAAAAATAGGAAAATTAAGTTTATTCTTAGTAATATTTGGTGCGATGATATTATCACAAGTACAATATGTATGTGCATTTGATAAACATACAACTTTTATAAATATAGGTAATCAATCGCCAGACTTTAGTGGAGGACCTTATAATGCAGGTGGAAAATGTATAGATGGAGGTATTTGGGCATATTCAGGAGGATATACTGCAGATGGTAATTCATATTGGGTAACTAGATGGGATAATGTTACTAATAGAGATGATATAAGTATAAACTTAAGAAAATTAAATGATCAAATAGGAATAAAGAAACTAGGCAATGATTATTTAGTAGGACCATTCCAAGTAGAATGTTCATATAGTGGAGGATATGATTTTTGGGCATATGATAGAAATGGAAATGAAATACAACCAGGAATAAGAAAAACAACAACAGACGAAAATGGAAACTTTAAGAGGGTTGAAGGTTCATCTACATTTTATATAAGATTCTCAGCAAACGATATGAGAAATGGAATATCAAGATTAAGAATGTCAACAACTAGAACAGGTAATGAACATACAATACATTATGCTTGGGGATTTGGACATTATGATTATGATGGAGTTGCAGCAGACAGTAAGTTAGCACAAAGAGTAGTACCAAATCATGAGCAAAAGTTTGAATTAGGATATGAAGGAGATAAGAGTTATGAAACAAATACACCAATAAGTAATACAGCAGAAGTAGAATGGACTAACTTTAACTCAACATTAGATATAACAAAAGTAGATTTTGATAATCAAAATGTAAGAGTTAATATAGAAGGAACATTAACAAAAAATGATGGCTCATATAGTAAGCACTTTGCAACAACAAATGGACAAGTACATTTTGATAACTTAACACCAGGATTATATACAATAAAAGAAACAGTTAATAATAACTATGGATATGAAGAAGAAATAGGAAAAGAAGTACAAGTTAATATAGGTGGAGGAACTCTATTACAAGTAAATATGACAAATATTAAACACACAGGAAATCTAAAACTTGTAAAAGAAGACCAAGACACTAAAGAAAAACTAGCAAATGTAGGATTTAAGATGCAAAATTCTAAAGGACAATATGTAATTGCAGTAAATCAAAGTGGAAGTACAGTAAGCAGAGTAACAGGTTCAATTACATTAGGAAATATGCAATTTACAAGTAATGTAAACCAAGCAACAGAATTTATAACAGATTCAAATGGTGAATTAGTAATAAACGATATATTAGTAGACAGATATACAATAACAGAGACATCTAATAACAATGGATATGGATATAGTCCAGAAATAGGAAAACAAACAACAATTACAATAAAAAGAAAATCTGACAATCAATTAACATTTGAAAACATTAAACATACAGGAAATTTAAAAATTATAAAAGAAGATTATGATACAAAAGAGACAATGGCAAATGTAGGATTTAAATTACAGACAGATAATAAAGACTATGTAATTGCAGTAGACCTTGATGGAAAAGATGTAAATAGAGTAGTAGGTTCAATAACACTAGGAAATATGAAATATACATCAGATGAAAGTAAAGCAACAGAATTTGTAACAGGTGATAATGGAGAATTAGAAATAAATGAAATAATGGAAGGCAACTATATAATTACAGAAACAACAAATAATTATTATGGTTACAGAGAAGAAGTAGGAAAGAATACAACAATTACAATAAAGAGAAGAACAGACCATAAATTGCCATTTGATAATATAAAACACACAGGAAACTTGAAATTAGTAAAACAAGATTATGATACAAAGAAAGCATTAGCAGGAGTAAGCTTTAAAATAAGAAATTCTAAAGGACAATATGTAATTGCAGTAGATGATAATGGAAATACACAAAGTAAGGTAACAGGAACAATCCATTTAGGAGATATGCAATTTACAACTAATGAAAATAGCGCAACAGAATTTATAACAGATGATAATGGCGAAATAAATGTATATAATATCTTAGTAGATACATATACAATAACTGAAACTGCAATAAATACTGAGGACTATGGTTATGAAATAGATGCAAATTATATATTCTGGATAAATGGTCAAGAAAATGGAGAAGGAACTACAACGACAGTACAAGTAGTAAGACAAACATCTGATAATACTGCTGATACATCAAGTGATAAGAATAATTCAATAACATATCAAAACAGAAAGAAATATTTCAGACTATCAGGTAGAGTATGGGAAGATATGATTGATGGAAAAACATCTTATAGAGATAGTGTATATGATTCAAATGTTGATAAAAATGTTGCTAATGTAACTGTAAAATTAAAAGATAGAAATGGAAATATAGTATCATTTAAGACTGCACAAGGACAAACAGTAAATGAAATCTTAACAAATAGTGATGGATATTATGAAATGTGGGATATCTTAATAGATGACATAGATAATTACTACATAGAATTCACATATAATGGAATGAGTTATACAAATGTTCCAATAGACAACATTTTAGATGAAAATTCTTCAAAAGCAATGGAAAATACTGATGATAGAACTGAATTTAACGAAAGTTTTGCAGAAATAACTTACGACCAAGGAACTACAGGACAAGCAAAGAATACACAAGGGGAAGATACGTATAAATTGACATATGATGAAGGAGATTATAGTAGTACATTAAACTATGGACCAAATTCAGTATATGGATATGATGGACAAAGATTCCCTGTAAATTACACACAAGAACAATATATAATCACAGCAGATACAAGAGAGGCATTCCTATCAAAAGGAAATAATTATAGTGGTTACTTATCTGATATATATACAGCAGAACAAATAAGAGGAAATGAACAAACAGAAGCAATAGAAGAGATGGAAAATATAAATCTAGGATTAGTTGAAAGAGAACAACCGGATTTAGCACTAGTAGAAGATGTTGATAATGCTAGAATAACATTAAATGGTTATGAACATACATATAGATATTCTCAAAGATTTGAAAATCCAGGTACATTTAATGAATCAACAGGATTAGAAGGTGGAGAAGACGGATTTAATGTTGCAGTTAAATTTGGTAATAAATATGGTAGTCAATCATATACAAGAGAAATATATTCATCAGATATAGTATATAATATGCAAGATGGAAATGAAGGAAAGTTGGGAGTTTATATAACATATAAGATATCAATAAGGAATGAAGCAACAACATTAAGAACAAGGGCAAATGAAATAGTAAATTACTTTGATGAAAGATATGATATAAACAGTATAACAACTGAGGATGGTCAAGAATTAGAATATAGTGTAGATAATAGTTATAATAGTAATGGATATAGAAGAGTATTTATAAATAATGAAGAAACTTTAAAAGCACAATCTCAAGAAATAATTTACATAGAATATAAATTACAAAATGATGCTGTAAATGCAGTATTAAATGAAGATATTACATTAAATTCAGTGACAGAAATAACTTCATATTCTTCATTCTCAGATAACAACTTTACACCATATGGAGGAGTGGATAAAGACTCTAGACCAGGTTCAGCAGAACCTCAAACAAGAACTACATATGAAGACGATACAGATAGAGCACCATCATTTGTCTTAACAGTAAAAGAAGGAAGAATGATAAAAGGAACAGTTTGGGAAGATAATGCAAGAGAAGAATTATTGGAAGATACTGATGTAGGTTTTGACAGAGAAAGAAAAGGTGATGGTTTATACACTACTGGAGAAAATAAAATTGGAAATGTATTAGTTGAATTATTAAATATTGAAGGAGATAGTTATTCAGTAGCAACACTATATAAATTTGATAGTTCTACAAATACAACATATACAGAAAATGCTTCAATGTATACAAGTAGTTTAGGAGATTATGAATTTAGTGGAGTAATTCCAGGAAATTACTTAATAAGATACACATATGGAAGTCAGAGTGCAATATATGATAGTAATGGAAATAGAATTACCAATGTAGAAATTAGTAATTATAAATCAACTATCTATAGAGGTGGTGATAAAGCAGCAGCAGAAGCAATGACAGATTATTGGTATAGAGCTGAAACTGGAGATGCTCAAAGATTATCAGATGCAAAGGATGAAGTAGGAATTAACGAAGATGGCTCAACATTTGACATAGTTAATGATAGAACAACAGAAGAAGAAATAAATTATGGTACATCTTTAGAAAATGATAAGTTAGAAAATATTCAAGCAAATACAAGAAGATTTGATATAAAACTAGATTATGATGTTAATTTAGATAATATTAGTCAATATGGAGCAGACTTGAAATTTGTATTTGATAACATAGACTTAGGAATAATAAGAAGACCAATACAGGATTTAATAATCACAAAAGAAATATCTCATGTACAAGTTGTATTAGCAAATGGCCAAGTAATAATAGATGGAGACCCAAGGGGAGGAAATTTACAATATGTAAGATTCCTACCAGATGGAAATATACATATAGAAATAGATAGCGAATTATTACAAGGAGCAACAATAAACATTACATATGCAATTACAGTTGATAACACAAGAGCAGAGATAGATTACAACAATGAAGATTACTATATATATGGAATTGTTCCAAATAATAATGCAGGATGGAAATTAGCGACAGTAACAAGATTATTAGATTATTTATCAAACGGTTTAACATATGATGAAGTAGCAAATAGTGGACTTTGGGAGGAATTCAAATTAGATGGAAGTATGGTAGGAACATATTTTAGTGAAGAAGCATATAATGCACTTAAAAAATATAATAGAATATTCCAAACAGATGAATTTGCTACTATGGAACCAGGGCAAATAAAATCAGTTGAATTAAAAGCATCAAGAGTACTATCAAATAATGCAGAGGACTTTAATTTTGATAATGATATAGAAGTAAATACATTAAAAGATAAAAAGATTGATAATTCAACTCCAGGAAATTATGTACCAGGAGATAGTACTACTTATGAAGATGATGACGATACTGTAAACATAGTAATAACAGGGCCTACAGGTGAAAATAGAAATTATTTACCATATGTATTATTAGGAATAAGTTCATTTATAATAATAGCAGCTGGAGTAATATTTATTAAGAAGAAAGTACTATAGATAGTGTAAAATAAAATAAAGAAGCCAGATTAAATCTAATCTGGTTTCTTTATTTTATGACTTTGTCAAGTAAAGTGTGTAATTTTTTTTGAGATAGTGTAAAAAAGTAAAGTGAAATAGTTTTTATTTAGGTCTATTAATTTTTTAATTCATTAATTTCTTCTTCTGTTAAGCCTGTGTATTTTTCTATAGTCTTAATTTCTATTTTATCTCCTAACATTTTCTTTGCTATTTCTATTTGATTTTGTTTTTTTCCTTCTTTTTTTCCTTCTTTCATCCCTTCTTCTCTTCCTATAATTTTTCCACGAGCTTCTCCTTCAATTATTCCTTTATCCATAAACTTTTGGTTACTTATTTTTTGGTTAAATTCAGCTTTTAGTATGGCTTCATATCTTTCTCTTTCTTTTGGGTCTTTACTTATTCTTTCTAGTACTTTATCTGCTTTCTTTACATTTTTATTTTCTTTTACTGCCATTTCCACCTTCTCCTTTCTTCCTACTATTAACCATAACCATTGTTCTAATCTTTTCTCTACTCCTGGATTCTTTTTAATAAATTTTGGTAGTTCTATTACATGAAATTCTATATATTTATTTCCTATTTGCTCTTCTTC